>JANQQN010000259.1 GCA_028289325.1 Myxococcota bacterium
GCCTTCGGCCGCCGGCGAACGTCCGCTTGACCATCTTCGGGCGGGGACGAAACGATCGGGCTCGGTTCGGCCCTGGTTCGCGGGGCGGCGGTGGGCGTCGAATGAGTCATCAACAGCCCAGCAACGATGACCGCGCACACGCCGAGGGCACCGGCGATGAAGCGGAGAGGTAGCCATGGTGAGGACGCGGCGACGACCCGGGTCGGGGAACAGTAGCCGAGGATATCGCGCGTCGGTTCGAGGCCATGTTGGGCGCTCGCGTGCTGCCCTCCGTCGACCAACGGCGCCGCCACCACCGCCATCGGCGGAGTCACGGTGTCCGACCGACACTCGGTATGAACGACCTCCGGCTCGGGATCCAGCGCCTCGTCGACGTGTCCTTGGAGGCGGTTCAAGACCTCCGATTCCATCTCGAAGTCGCCAGCGAACCGGCTCATCATCAACGCATGAAGCCGCCGCTGCGGCTCCTTGACCAAAGCGTCGAGCATCGTCGCAAGACCGGCCCCGGGTCCGCGGTCCGAAACTTCCGCCATCCGACGGCGCAACGTCTGCGCGCGCTGGTCGCTCGATTCCTGCAGCATGGCTTGCAACGTGTTGACCAATGCCCTCAGCTCTCGACGACGGGCGCCATCGACCCTCATATGGGTGTCGGGGGCCGAGATCAACCGCTCGGCGGCGGATAACGAATCGAAGTCCGTGAGCAGCACTCGCCCGTCGAAGGTGATGAAGACATGTTCGGGTCCGACCGCGCACGGTACGGAATCGAAGTCGCTGCCCAGCGCATCACGAATATCGCGGGCGGCGGACAGGCCCCGCGCCATCCCCGCGCCGATGGCGGCCACATCCTCAGCCTCCAGCGGCCGGCGGGCGCCGTCGAGCACCTGTTGCAGCGTGCGACCGAGCGTGTACTCCATCTCCACGAACAATCGGTCGTCGCTGACCCCGAGGTCATACACCGCGGGCAGGTGAGGGTTCGGCATCTGCCGGCGAAGGGTGGCCTCGCGAGTCAGCAACGAAGCAAAGGTGAGGTTCTCGCTCATATCAGGCGGCCAGACCTTGAGCACGATGACCTTTGGCCGACCGGGCATCGACGCTCGGGGGCGGGCCAAAAGGAGCTGACCGCGACCAGCCGGACGAAGCTCGGCGAGGACAACGTAGCGCCCGAGGTCGTCGGTGGACAGCCACGCGCCGACCTCGGTGGCGGGCCCCGTGACGGCCTTCCAAGCCAGAGGCGTGGGCAGCGGCGCTCCTTCCACCTCGGTGCACACAAAGTCGATCCCGTCCCCCGCGTTGTCCTCCACCGTGGGCAAGGCAGGGTCGGCGCCCGACGACGGCCGATCAACGACCGGAGAAGGAACCGTGCTGATCGCATCGGCCAACCAATCGGCGTTCCGGAACGGGCTCGTCCCCGGCACCGGCGCAGCCCGGGTCGAGTTGAATCGCTGGAGCCTCGAGTCGGGGTCGAGTCCACTCGGCTCGAGCTCGAACATCTCGATCAGCCGGTGGGCCGGCGTCGGTGTCCGCCGCGCGTGAACGCGTTCGAGCCACCACACGAGGGCCGTGGCGTCCGCGCTGCCCGAGCGCTGAATCAGGGCGCGCTCGGCGGCGACGGCGAAGTCGGACGCCGACGGACAACGGCTGGCGGGTGTAGGATGGCACGCCCACTCGACCAGGCCCAGAACGTCGTCGCTCAAGGCGCGATCGAACTGGGGGGGTGTCCGGTACGCCACGAGACCCTGAGCGTCTTCGGCCGCGTACGGGCTCGACCCCGTCAACGCGAAGTGCAGGACGCACCCGAGACCAAAAACGTCAGCCAGTGGAGAGGCGGGTCCGCCGGCCAAGTATTCCGGCGCGATGAATGAGAGCTTTCCTTTGACGATCCCCGGCTCCGTCACCGCATGACGGCCTTCGCACCGCGCGATGCCGAAGTCGACGAGCTTTACGTGGCCGGACCACGACACGAGAACGTTGTGCGGAGTGACGTCGCGATGCACGATCCCCAGAGGCTTGCCGTCGCCGTCGACGGCGCGATGCGCATACTCCAGGGCCCGGGCAATCTGCCCGACGATGAACAGGGCCGCTTCGACCGGCAGAGGCAACGAGCGCAGCTCTCCAAGCTCCTGGAGCTCCTTGAGATCCAGACCGCTGACGAGCTCCATCGCTTGGAACGGCTGGCCATCGATCGTGCCGTGATCGAACACCGAGACAATGTTGGGATGGTCGAGCATCGCGGCCAAGCGAGCCTCGTCCGCAAACGCGATCAGATCGTTGGGGCTTTGGCGCTGATGAAGAAGCTTGAGCGCAACCCTACGGGACACCTGCCCGTCTTTTTGGGCCACCCCTTCGAAGACTTCGGCCATGCCGCCGCGTTTGATGAGCCGCTGGACCCGATAACGGACCGACGGCGAAACGGCCGCCGTCATAACCGATCTGCCGCGGCGGGCGCCGTCTGGCCGCTGCCATGGACCGAGACGCGACATCGCGCCGTCACGCGGCCGTTTCGCCTCTCGACTCGAGTCCGCATAGTACGAGATTAGCACTCGTCAGCAGGTCGCCGCCGCCACCGACGATTACCGATGGTTTCAACGAGCGGTGACCGATGGTTTTGGTGCGCACGACAAGATGTTGCCGGCAACCGCCGCCCAGCGGCCCCCGCGCTTCCGAAGGCGTGCGACGGACACTGGCACACATCGTGCTCGACCCAATCCAGACCCGGGGCGCCGCCCCTGCGCCTGACCCCAAGGCCCATGGGCGCCTCGTGTCGCCTGGGCGTTGCCCCTCAGCCGAATGCAGTATCAGCGGACGCTCGCCGCATTGGCGCCGGCGGCGGTCGCGCCAGCGCCAACATTGGGGGCGGCCATCAGTCTCGATGATGCCGAGTCACCGGCAGCTGCAGCCGAAGCTCGAAGTACGTATCGCCGTGGCCGTACGGTCGGCCGTCCCAAGCCTCGAAGCCGGGGTAGTTGGCTGGAAACCAGCCGCTCGTAGGCAACCAACTTTCGTAAAGCCAATCGATGGCCCGTTGCTCGAGCGCCAACGATCCGCGGACTTCGACTTCGGCCACCGTGACTTCCGGCAGTTCCAGCGCGCTGACCGAGGCGTCGAGCGTCACGTCGGTGGGGACTTCGACGGCAACGTCGTAACGGCATAGCTCGAGGGGGACAAGATCCGGGTCCTCCCAGGTGTAGCCGTACCAGTCGCCGTCCGCCACGTGGTGACGCTCGGCCCAATCGACCATTTCGCGCGCCGCCGCTTCCACCACCCCAGGTTCGTACGAGCCGTGTACGCGTCGATACGCGAGCCGCCGCGGCGGCAGCACTCGGATCTCGGCCCGAAACCCGTCGGGATTGTGGCCCTTGGGCAGCCTCGAGAGGTCGAGCCGAACCTTCTCGTTGAGCGACCGGCGCGATTCTTCCTTGAGCGCCGCCAGATCAAAGGCCCGCGGAGGGGCGCCGTAGCGCTGTTTGAAGCTCCGAGTGAAGCTCGAAGGCGAGCTGAACCCACTGGCGAGGGCCACGTCAGTGAGGCTTCGGGCCGGGTCGTGAGCCATCAGGTGGACCGCCCGCTGCAAGCGAAGGCGCGACACGAAAGCGTGAACGGTCTCCCCCATCAGCGCTTTGAACACCCGGTGGAAGTGAAAGCTAGAGAAGTTGGCGACCGCAGCGAGCTGATCCAGTCGATGATCGCGGGCTACGTCGCGCTGCACATAGTCGATCACTCGGTCGATACGAGCTCGATAGTCGTCGTCGGCCGGCAAGTTCGGGGACACCGCCGCAGTTTAGCAAGATCTGCGAAGTCCGAGAAAAGGCCTCGAGGTAACGAGAACAACATGGATCTCGGACACTTCTCGACCAGTCTCGCTGTCAAGGACCTGGCGGCGAGTCGAAGATTCTATGAGACGATCGGCTTCGCGCGGATCGACGGCGACGGCGAGCGTTGGCTGCTGATGGCCAACGGCAAGGCCCGCATCGGCCTGTTTCAAGGGATGTTCGAACAGAACCTGATCACGTTCAATCCGCCCGACGCTCGATCCGTCGAAGAGGCCCTGAAGGCCGCGGGCTATACCATCGATAAGCCCTCGGAAGGTACGGATGGCCCCACCCACTTCGCGTTGCGCGACCCGGACGGCAACTCGATTCTCGTCGACCAGCACGACAAGAAAAGCGAGGCGCCGCCGGTCGGAAAAGCGGGCTGGATCGACCTGACGGTCGAGGATGCCGAGACGCTCAAGGATTTCTACGCCGACGTGCTCGGGGTCGAAACCACGCCCGTCGACATGGGGGGCTATGCCGACTACTGCCTGCTCGACGCCACCGGCGCGGCCGGGGCCGGCGTTTGCCATGCGCGCGGCACGAACGAAGGCCTGCCCTCGGTGTGGTTGGTGTACTTCGTCGTCAGCGACATCGAAGCCAGCATGGCCCGGGTCGACGCGAAGGGTGGCAAGATTCTGCGGCCCCCGAAGAACGTCGCAGGGGAGAGTCGCTACTGCGTCATCCAAGACCCGCAGGGAACGAAGTGCGCCCTGTTCCAAAGCGCGGCGTAAACACCACCGAGACCATTGCGGCGTTGAGCGGTCTGACCCTCGCGTGCGGAGGCGAGGAAGCCGAAACCGAGTCGCCCGAACCGCCGGCTCCCGGCGGGATCGGAGACCGGCAGCTCGCGAGCATTCTGGAATACGTTCGCGCGTGGCACGGCGTCCTTGCGCTCGCCACCACGGTAGTGCGGGCCGGCGAGGTAGAGGAGCTCTCGGCGGTCGGGGTGCGCGAGGAAGGCGACCCGGACCCCGTCGGTCTCGACACCTTGATCGTTGCCGACGCCGCCCACGCGGGGACCGATGACGCGATGGACTCGCTGTCGGTGTTGCTGTTCGAGCGGGTGCTGGCTTCCCGGTAGCCGCGCTCCGAGCCGTCTCGGCTCTTCTTCGAATCGAAACAAAGCGAGTCCGGGGATCCGTCCCCAGCCCGTGAACTGTTCCCGTCGAGTTACGTCGCGCGGCTCGCAGCGGAGCGGTTTCGTTGCCAAACCGTTCAGTCCCAGCATCGACAACGCCATCGATTGTTGCGCAGGCCTTGGCACGCTTGATGCCTGTGGGGGGCCCGTGTGCCCAGCTGCTCAGATCGTGAGGGTGAGCAAAGGAGTTCTGATGACGAAGCGCAACACGAAGCGAGGGATGGAAGGGGCCGCACTCGTCGGTATTCTTCTGCTCCTCACCTCATGCTTTCAAGAGAACCGGCGACTGACGCCACAGAAGACCGGGGAAACTGCCCGCGAGGTGTCCGGCGAGCTCTTCCGAAAGCTCGAGGAACGAGGACTCTCTAGCGCGGACGCCAAGGCCGCCCTCAAGACGTTCGTGCCCACCGGCGGCCACGACACTCATATCGGTATCCTCACCACGGGCGCCTCTGGCCGAATCGCCATATTTGGTGTGCCGTCCATGCGGATCATCAAGTACGTCGGCCTGTTTACCCCCGAACCGTGGCAGGGCTTCGCTTACGACGATGAGTCGAAACTCCTTCTTAGAAAGAGCGCCCGGGAGGATCTCGAATACGCGTTCGGTGATAGCGGGGAGCCCGCCGTGTCCCGAACCCGTGGCCAACAGGACGGTCGGGCGTTGTTCGTCGCCGATGCGGCCAACGGCCGGGTAGGCATCATTCATATGGACGACTTCGAAGCGAAGCAGGTCGTCACCAACCCTGTCTTCAGGACCTCCGGCGGAATGCTCGCCATTACTCCCGATACCGAATATGTCCTGCAGGCAACCGAAGCCCCCGAGATTCCTGGCGGAGGCTGGGTGGATCCGGATACCGATCTGCAGCAAGCGTTGCGGGGCGGATTGACGTTCTGGCCGTATGAGAAGAAAGAAGGCCACTTCGCAGGGCAGATCGACGCCGATGAAGCCTTCACAATCGCCTTGCCTCCGTACCTGCAGGGCGAGATCGTCGCGGGGCACGGTGCCTCCGCGGGCCGCGCGCTCGTCATCGGCCGTTGTCGGGGACCCGGCTTCGTGCCCGGGCAGTCCACTTGCAAGCCTGAACAACCGGGCGTGCTTCACGTCGTCAACGTTGCCACAGCCGAACGGCTGTCGATATCCGGTCGCCTCATCGATGGGCACAGCTTCGTTTCGCTGAATGACGCCATCCGCGGCGGCGCGGTTTATCAGCTTGAGCTTCCGGCCGGACCATCGGCGATGGCGCTGTCACCGGACGGCCGTCGCGCGCTCGTGGTGCACGAGTCCGGCAACGAAGTCACCGTGGTCGATCTCGAGCGACTGATCGGCGCCGATGGCGTCCCGGCCACGACGGACGCTTTCGGGCTTCAGACCCATCCCCTCGACGTGGCCCGAGCCGCGACCATCGATGTGGGCGGCGTCGCCGTCGACGCGGTGTTCGTGACCGCCGATGTGGCGTTTGTATCGGTCGCTCAGCCGGGGCGGATCGTTCGCCTGGACCTCAAAGCCAACCAGGTCACGATGACCCAGGACCTCGACGTCCCCGGCGGTCGCCTGATCATGACCGGCGCCGGAAGCACTCAGCCCGAAGGTCGCTACCTCATAACTCTGAACAAGAAGACCCACGGCCGATACGTCTCGGTTGGCCCTCAGCGCGCCCTCAATCCCATTCTTTTCGATGTATCCGGCGACGGTATCGTGCCTCTGTTCGACATGGTCGTTCCTCAGGCCACGGACCTCGCGGGCGTCCTCATGCCCTCGGAGCGGCTCGACACGATCGTGCGATACGCCCTCGGCACGGACACGAGAAGCGGAGAGCTATCGCCGTTCAGGACCCTGGCCGGCGAGGAACGCATCGAACGCAAGGACAACCGGGTCCACGTCTTTGGAACCCTGATCCGAAGCCACATCACCCCCGAAACCGTCGAAGTGGAGGTCGGAGATATCGTGACCTTCCATCTCACCAATCTCGAACAGGCCCAAGATCAGACCCACGGGTTCACGGTCGACACCTACAACGTGCACGGCAGCCTCGAACCCGGGAAGGTGGCGTCGATGACCTTCGTCGCCGACACCCCCGGCGTCTTCCCCTACTACTGCACCGAATTCTGCTCCGCGTTGCACCTGGAGATGATGGGTTACCTCCTGGTTAAGCCCAAGAACTACCAACCGAGTGCCGAGGACGAGACCGACAAAGCGCAGATCGACCCGGCGGAAGCCAAGCGCCGGTACGAACAAAAGGTCGCGACCATCGAGACCACCCAAGGCGTCATCAACAGCGTGGTGAAGTGGCTCAAAGAGAACGACTTCGAATCCGATGAGCGAGCTGCGGCCCTGGTTCAAGACGCCGTCTACCAGCTCGGCGAAGCCGAGAAGATCCAGCCGAAGATCGACGCGGCCACCCAGAGCCAAGACTGGCCGTCGGCGATGCTCTGGGCCGACCAGCTGTACATGTACCAGGTCAAGGCGGCCGACGCCGGCCTGCGCGCCAAGAAGATCCTGGAAGAGAAGGGTGAATAAGATGAAAGCCTCAGCCAAACGACGCGCTTTCAATTGGGGGCGATCTATCGCCCTGCTCTTGGTCATCTTCGCTGCGGTGATGTGGACGATGAACGAGCGGCCAACGCACGCGCAAGACAAGCCAGAAAGCGACTTGAAAGGTGAGCTTCTGGAGCTCGCCAAGGCCAGGTCGTTGACGTCCGACGACATGATGGCCGCCGTCTCGACCTACACGAACGCAAAACAGAAGGATGAATTCGTCTGCCTCAACTCTGGTGGGCAGGCGGCATCGGTCATCGTGTATGCCGTGCCTTCGATGCGGATCCTCAAGTACATCCCGACCTCGGCCCCCGATTCGGCGGCGGGTTTCCAGTTCGACGAGCAAAGCCGGGCGACGATGAAAGAGGGCTTCATCGACGGCCGCCCCATAACGTGGGGCGACACCCACCACCCTGCCTTCTCGGAGACCGACGGCAAGTACGACGGCCGGTATGCATTCATCAACGACAAGGCCAACCCTCGCGTGTTCGTAATGGACCTTCGCGACTTCGAGACCAAACAGATCGTCACCAATCCGCTGTTTCGGTCCGACCATGGTGGTGCGTTCGTCACCCCCAACACCGAATACATCGTCGAGGCCTCCCAATACCCGGCGCCGTTGGACCGCAAGTACCGGCCGATGACCCAAGCCAATTTCAACAAGCATTGGCGTGGCGGCGTCACTTTCCACGCGTTCGATCGCGACAAGGGTCGAATCGACACCGCGAAGTCGTTTACGGTCGTCGCCCCCCCGTATTGGCAGGACCTGTCCGACGCCGGAAAAGGGGAGAGCATGGGTTTCTCGTTCACCAACTCGCTGTGCTCCGAGCGGTACATCGGCGGCATCGAGAAAGGCCGCCCGCCCTACGAAGCGGGCTGTTCGTCGCGAGACATGGACTATCTGCATGTCATCAACTGGCAGAAGGCTGAGAAGGTCGTCGCCGCCGGCAAGGCGACCAAGATCAACAGACACACGGTCATCCCGATCGATCTCGCCATCCAAGAGGAACTGCTTTTCTTGATTCCCGAGGCCAAGTCACCGCACGGGGTCGATGTCTCCCCTGACGGCCGTTTCATCGTCGTCGCCGGCAAGCTGGACACCCATGGCCAGGTCTTCGACATCCGCAAGATCAAGGACCTCATCGCGAAGAAGGATTACATGGACCGCGACCCCTACGGCGTACCGATCCTCGATCACAAGAAGGCCCTGCACGGGCAGGTCGTGCTGGGTCTCGGGCCGCTTCACACCCAGTTCTCCAACGAGGAGGGGGTGGCCTACACGTCGGTCTACATCGATTCCGTCGTTGTTAAGTGGAGCATCACCGACCTCAAGATCCTCGACAAGCAGTCGGTGCACTACAACATCGGGCATCTCGTCTCGATGCAGGGCGACTCGCAAGATCCGCGAGGCAAGTACGTCATTTCGCTGAACAAGCTCGCGATCGATCGGTTCCGCGGCGTCGGCCCACTGCACCCGCAGAATCACCAGCTGATCGATGTATCGGGGCCGAAGATGCGGCTGATCTACGATATGCCGCTCCCGATGGGCGAGCCCCACTACACCGTGTGCATCGACGCCGAGAAACTCGACACGTGGGATGCGTATCCGGTCGGAACCAACGCGCGCACGATGAACCGGGCGAGCTTCGCCATCGTGGCCGGCGAAGAGCGAATCGACCGGGATGGCACCACCACGGAGGTTTACGGAACCCTCTCCGAGGCGGGGCTGAGGCCGTCCAAAGTGACCGTCGACCAAGGCGATACGGTCGTACTCCACTTGACGAACGTCGAGACGGACCCCGATCGCACGATCGAAGTCAGCGTCGGCGGATATGGGGCGCTCGGCATCTACCCGCCGGGCAGAGCCTCTTCGATCCGATTCGTCGCCTCGCAGGCGGGGCTGTATCCCATCCGTATCGAGGGGGTCGATGACGCCCGCGGTAGCCGCAACTTTGGCCTCCTGTCCGTCAAACCGAAAGCCAGCTTCGAAAAGCAGCGGCTGCAGGAGGTCCGCCTCGCCCGCGCCACCGAGGCGAAACTCGCATCGTGGACCGTCGCACGCGATACGCGGGAGCTGGCTCCGGGAGAAGCGCAGTTCATCAAGTACGGGTGCGGCGGCTGCCATCAGAAGGGCAGAGAGCTCGGTGGACCCGACCTCACCGATGTCACCGCCCGGCGCGAAAAGAGCTGGCTCGTATCTTGGATCGTGGATCCCGAGCCCAAGTACGAAGAACCGTACGTAAAGGGTATGATCGAGCGATACGGCGTCAAAATGCCCAAGCAGGGCGTCTCTACCTCCGACGCGGAGGCGATCGTCGACTACCTCGATATCTGGCGCTCCACTTCCGCAGACGGCACCGCCGCGAAATCGGATGTGGATACCGGTGCCTACGGAAAGGTCTGCTACGCGTGTCACGACAAAGGCGTTGCGGGAGCGCCGGTGCTCGGCGATAGCGCGCTGTGGGCGCCGCGGGTCAAACAAGGACGCGAGACGCTGATGAAGCACATCCACGAGGGTTACCAAGGAAAGGTCGGGTACATGCCTCCCCGCGGCGGATGCGGCGACTGCACGGACGCCGAGCTGACGACCGCTCTCGACTATATGTTGTCCAAGGTGAAGTGAGATGCGCCTCTTCGGTCCGGTCCTCGTTTGCAGCGTCGCGTTGAGCCTCAACGCAGCGGCGGAATCGAAGCCCGAACTGACGCCTTGGCGCCGCGCCGACGCGACGGGTGCGCTGCAGGCGAGGCTGGACCGACTGCTGCCCGGCGAGAGACTCGTTCTCGAAGCCGGGCGGCACGAGGGGCCCATCATCATCAAAGTCCCCGGCGTCACCATAGAGGGCGACCACGGAGCGGTCATCGACGGGCGCGGACTGGGGACCGTTGTTTCAATTCAAGCGAACGGCGTCACCCTTCGTGGCCTGACCATCACCGGCTCGGGTAACTCGAACCCCCTCGTACACGCCGGCGTAACCATCGACACCCAATCCGACGTCCGGCTCGAACGCCTCACCCTCCGCGATACGTTGTTCGGGATCGAGATCGCCAACAGTCATCACGTTCGGGTGGAGAAGTGCGACATCGCCTCGAAGGCCATCGACGAGACGTTCCGCGGCGATGCGCTCCGGATCTGGCACTCGAAAGACGTCGATATCGTCGACAATCACTGGCACGACGCTCGCGACGCGGTGGCCTGGTATTCTGACAACGTTCGCTTCCTCGATAATCGAGCGGAACGGTCGCGGTACAGCATCCACGGGATGTATTCGAAGAACATCCTCATCAAAGGAAACCGGTTCGAGAAGAACGCGGTCGGTATCTTCCTGATGTACGGAACGGGAAGCACCGTCGTTGACAACGAAATCCGAGAGTCGAACGGGGCCACAGGAATCGGCCTCGGTCTCAAAGAGACTTCGTTGGTGTACGCGCGAGACAACCGTTTCGTCTACTGCGCCAGCGGCATCCTGGTTGACAACTCCCCCTGGGAGCCCGGGACGCGCAACTGGTTCCACGGGAACCTCCTCGCATTCAACGACGTGGGGGTGCTCCTGGCCAATGACCGACCCGGAAGCGAATTTAAAGACAATCAGTTCCAGAGTAACCGAATGGATGTCGACACCGAAGCCCGCCGCACCTCCCCTGGGCGTTGGCTCCGCAATTACTGGGATAGCTACGCCGGCTTCGACCGCGATGGCGACGGTTGGGGCGACACCCCCCACGCGCCCCGCAAGTTTGGCGACCTCATGACGGGAAGTCATCCATCCTCGCAGTTCTTCCGCGGATCACCGGTGCTCCAGCTCATCAGTCTACTCGAGCGACTGGTGCCTATGACGGAGCCCTTGCTTCTGCTCGAGGATGCCGAGCCCCGGTTTGTTCCACCCACGCTCACAAAGGGATCGTCCAATGATTGAAGTGCAAACGCTCAGCAAGGCGTTCGGCCGGCAGGCGGTTCTCGATTCGCTCGACTTTTCGGCCCGCGCCGGCGAGCGGATCGCCCTCGTCGGGCAGAACGGCTCCGGCAAGACGACCCTCATGCGATGCCTTCTGGGGTTGTACCGATATCGCGGACGGATCGCCGTCGACGGGTTCGAGCCCCGCACCGACCGGGTTCGACTCCTGTCCCGAGTCGCTTTTGTGCCCCAGTCGGCGCCCGGGATACGTCTGCGCGTTCGCGAGTATCTCGACCTCATCGAAGCGACCTGCGACATCGATCGCTCATCGATCCATCATCACGCCATGGAGCTGGGCCTGGACCTCGACGCGGTCGCCGACCGCCCTTTTCCCGCCCTTTCGGGCGGCATGAAGCAAAAGCTCCTCATCGGCGCGGCGATCGCTCGACGCCCCCGCTTGCTGCTCATGGACGAACCCGGTGCTAGTCTCGACGCGTCCGCCCGCGCGATCTTCTTTCGACAGCTCTCGCGACTACCTCCCGAGACAACGATGCTCATCACCTCTCACCGGGTCGACGAGCTCGCCGGCCTCGTCACCCGGGTCGTAGAGCTCGATGCGGGCAAGAAGGTCCTCGACGACGTCGTCGCCGGTGCGCCCACGGTAGACCTGTCCGACGTGTGCCGGGTTCGCCTCGTTCTTGCCCCGCCCCCCAACACCGTCGTCGAGAGCCTTCACGAGTGGGGGTTCATCGAACAAAGCGATGGCGCATGGGAAGGCTTGGTGGCCGCGCCAGACCGCTTTCGATTTCTCGCGCTCGTCACCCGGTGGTCGGGTTTGGTGCGCGTTTTCACCATGGAGGACGAGCCGACCGCTCGTAGTCAGTCATGAAAGCGATGGTATCCGCTCTAGGCCTCCTGCTGGTCATCGCCGCTTGCCAGCCCGGTGAACTCGAGGTCCGCTCCCCACACTGGGGCAAAGACACTTGCGCGTACTGCCGGATGGCCGTCTCGTCGGCACCGTACGCCGCTCAGCTCGTGGGCCCGGGTGGCCAAGTCCGTCATTACGACGACCTCGGTTGCCTGATCAAAGACCAACAGCGCCGCCCGGAACTCCTGAAGCTCAGCGCCTACGTGACGTCGCCCGACGACCACGACCGCTGGCTTTTGTCGACCCAGACGCGCTTCGGAGAGAACCTCCCCACTCCGATGGATTTTGGCTTCGCACCCCAAAAAGACGGCGCGATGTCTTTCGCCGACGTCGTCTCGCGAATGAAGCAAAGAGCCCCACCGAGGTCGCCATGACTGAATCTTCAGTGCTCTTCTTAAAAGAGCGAGCGACAGCGACCAACGCGTCGAAGCTGATCACCGTGGCCTGGCTCGACCTGAAGGAGACCCTGCGGGCTCGCTGGTACGGCCTGTATGTCCTCGGTTTCCTAGGATTGATGGGAACATTCTTCGTCTTCGGTCTGTCGGAATCCCAGGTCATGGGCTTTCATGGTCTCGGTAGAACGCTGATGACGTTCATCCAGATCACGATTGTGGTTCTGCCCCTTTTTGTTCTCATGACCACCGCACGGACCCTGGTCGGGGACCGCGAGGCCGGCGTCTTTGAGTACGTCATGTCGCTCCCGGTGGGCTTGTCGGCCTACTACTGGGGTCGCCTGCTCGGGCGCGGGGCGGCGATCCTGTCGCCCCTCGTCGTTGCGCTGCTGGGCGGCGCCATCTTCGAAGCGTTGAGAGGCGGAGACGTGCCGTGGGGCATCGTCTTGTTCTACACCGGGCTCACCGCCTCGATGGTCGCCTGTTTCCTTGGCTTGGCTACGTTGATCTCGGTGTTGAGTCGCAGCCAAGAAATGGCCGTCGGCGCCGCGTTCACGATCTGGCTCACCATGGAGGCCCTGATCGACGCTCTGCTTCTCGGCCTCATGGTGCAGCAGCGCCTTCCCGCCACCACAGTGATCGGCGCCGCGCTCATCAATCCTCTGCAGGCGTTCCGAACGGCCGCCATCGCTCTGTTCGATCCCGAACTCACGATCCTGGGACCAATCTCCTACACCCTGCTCGCCGAACTCGGTACCGAAGGCCTCCTGGCGTGGGCTTTGACGTGGCCAACGGTGGTCGGTGTGGTCGCCGCCTCCATCGGCGCATGGGTGTTCGTTCGAAGGGATACGGTGTAGTCATGTTTCGTCGCTATCTGGTGCTAACATTCGCCGCGTTGGCCGTCGTCTTCTACGCGATCGCCTACTTCCAGCCGATGTGGGGCTGGTATCTATCCGCGCCGCAGTACCCACAAGGCCTCGTGATGTCGGTCTACCTCGACCGCCTGACCGGCGACATCACCGAGATCAACATCCTCAATCACTACATCGGTATGGCGCACCTCGACGAGGCCGCGAAGCTCGAACGTAGCCTGGCCATCTACGGCGTTTGCGGCATCGGCCTGATGAGCATGCTGCTCGTCTTCTTCCCTGGTCGTCGTTACGCCAAGTACTTCACCGTTCCCGCCCTGCTCTTCCCGGTCGTCTTCTTGGGGATGATGTACTACTGGATGTATCGGTTCGGTCATGAGCTCAGCCCCGATGCTCCGGTGACGGTTCCGCCCTTTACCCCGACCTTGGTCGGCCAAGGGCAGATCGGCAACTTCCATACGCTGGGTCTACCAGGGGCGGGATTTTATCTGATCCTTGGCTCTGCTCTCGCGGTGGCCGCGGCTTTTCTCCTCCGGAGCCGAGTTTGCGCGGGGTGTGCGCACGCGGTCCAGTGCGGCGCCGTCTGCCCTCATCTATTCATTGGAAAAACCGCCGATGCGCCGCCGTCGAAGCTGAAGGTCCTTTGACCCGCGAAGCTCAGTCCTTCGTTCCGTCACCGACGGCGTTTCTTTACCAAGATCAAGTCGCCAACGTTGGTGCCGGTGGGCCCGCTGTCGACCGTGTAGCCTGTCGCCGACAGGAAGCGGTGGGAGTCGTTTCGTTCGAGATAATCGGCTGCATCGAGGCCGAGCGCCTGTCCGCGAGCGACGGCGTGGCCGTCACCGAACGCCCCCGCTGATGGGCTCATTCCGTCGATGCCATCCGTTCCCAGCGACAAGATCGTCAAGTCGTCGCGTCCGGCAAGAGCGATCGCCGCCGCCAGCGCGAGCTCCTGATTCCTACCGCCCCGGCCATCTCCCTTTACGGTCACCGTCGTCTCCCCTGCGTAGATCCGCGTGTGACCCGGCTCGAGGTCGTCGGCGGCGCGAACGAGATCGACAGCGACCTCGCGCGCTTCACCCTCCAGATCCGTCCGAACGATCTCCGCGGTGTCGCCGCTGCGCTCGACGGCATCTTTCGCCGCCGCCGCCGCGGTCTCGCCACTGGCCAACACCTCGATCGTCTGTTGGCCGAAGGCCGAATTGTCCTTGGGCGTGTCGGGAACCAAGCCGCGGTCGCCGTCTTCGATCCGCTTTCGGACCGATCGAGGAACCTTATCCATGAGGTCATACCGGATCAGCACGTCCATGGCGTCCCGGTAAGTCGACGGGTCGGGAACCGTGGGGCCCGACGCGATAACGTCGAGGGGCGAGCCGATCACATCCGAAATGATCAACGTGACCACCGCCCCCGCCGACGCCAGCGCTTCGGCCAGCCGCCCACCCTTGAGCGCCGACAGGTGCTTTCGCACCGCATTGAGCTCGTTGATGGTCGCGCCGGAGCGCAAGAGCAATCGGTTGGTGGTCCGAAGGTCGTCGAGGGTTATGGTCTTCGCCGGCACCGTTGCCACCGCGGATCCTCCCCCGGAGATCAATACAAAGACGAGGTCCGAAGGTCGCACCGTCGCCGCCGCATCGAGAATGCGCTTTCCACCTCGAACGCTCCCTTCATCGGGAACCGGATGCGCGCCGGCCACGACCTCGAGGCCATCGACGGGTGATACGGTCGGGGTCACCAAAACGCCCTCGGGGCGCAGGGGCGCCAACAGACGCAGGGTAGCCTGCGCCATGGGGACTGCGGCCTTTCCTAGTCCGAGCACCACCACTCGTTCGTAATCCGACAAGACCAGCCGTCGTGTTCCCAACCCCAACGTCTGGCCGTCACGAGCGACAGCGCGAAAGAGCGCTCCGTCGGGCATCACCGAAGACAGAGCGGCTTCCGCAACGGCGAGCAGACCGAGCCGAGCTTCGAACTCGCGGTGCGGCGCCGGATCGATGTGCACTCCCTTGCGAGCGGTCATGACTCGCACCACCGCTTGAACAGGCCGAGCGCTTCTTCGATGTCTGCCGTACCGATGCCCGAATACGCGAATCTGATGTACTTGTTGGATTCACCGGGGGTCGCGCGGCCGAAATGAAGTCGAGTGGTGAAGGATACGCCGGTCGCTTCCAGCGCCGCTCTCCGAAAGGACTCGTAGTCCGTGAGACCTTTGCGCTGCATGACCTCGGTGACATTGGGGAACAGGTAGAACGTGGCGTGGGGAACGACGCAGCGAACCCCATCGATCGACTTGAGACCGGCTGCGGCGACGTCGCGTCGGGCCCGCAGGATCTCCAGCATCTCTTGAACTTCGGCATGACCGTGCTGAAGCCCCGCGATGGCGCCGTACTGAATGAAGTGATTGGCGCAAGACTCATCGTTGACGTTGAGCTTCGCGATCACGTCGACGATCTCTGTCGGTCCTACGCTGGCCCCCAGGCGCCAGCCGGTCATCGCAAAGCGTTTCGAGAACGTATACAGCAGCACGGTACGCTCGGCCATGCCCTTCTCTTCAACGAAGGACGTGCTTCGACCCTCGTAGCGAATATCGAAGTACGCTTCGTCGCACAGAACGTACAGGTCGTGGTCGCGGACCAACTGGGCCAAGCGCCCACGCTGATCCGGCGAAAGCTCGGCTCCGCTCGGGTTATGAAGGTCGTTGATGATCAGAACGCGTGTCTTTTCAGAGAGGCCGCGCTCGATGGCCGCGAAATCCAGATCAAAGTTCTCTTCCGTCTCGACGTAGCCGTACGGCACCGCCGTCCCCCCCAGGTATTCGATCTGAGACTCATAGATCGGATAGCCGGGATTGGGATAAAGCACTTCGTCGCCCGGATTCATGACCGCCGCCAAGAACTTGCCGATCGTGGGCTTGCCTCCCGGCTGGGCGACGACGTTGGACGCTTGGTAGGCAGTGCCGTGCGTTGAATTGACGTCGGCCGCGATGGCCTCCCTGAGCTCCGGAATCCCCGCGTTGGGGCAGTAACCCGTCTTGCCGTCTCGGATCGCCCGTATCGTCGCCTCGACAACGGTATTCGGCGACGGGATGTTCAGATCGCCTAGATGAAACGGAAACACTCGGTTACCGCGAGCGGCAAACTCCGCTGCTTCGGCGCCAACGGCGAATGCCGTTTCCGTGCCTAATCGTCCAATTCTGTCTGCGATCCGCATGGGTAGCCTCCAGTGGCGTGAGCCACGGAGCGATTAGAGCCCCAACTCGACCGCGTTCACAATGCTGGGAACAAACGGAGGGACTTGCCCCTCAAGGAACTCAAGCCACCCGTCGCCGTTCCACAGAGGATATCCGTTCAGAATACCGGCCACGTTAGCCGCGGCGAGGGTGGCCATGCCCTCGCGGGTCCACACGGTGGCGGACGCGATGTGCGGGACCACCGTAACGTTATCGAGCTCAGCCAACCCCGGCTTCATACCAGGCTCTTGTTCGAATACGTCGAGCGCGACTCGAAACTTCGGATGGGCTCGACAGTGCGCTACGAGAGCCTCCTCATCGATAACCGGCCCTCGGCTGGTATTCACGAGAACGGCATCACTCTTCATCAACGCGAGCCGAGATCTATCGATGAGGTGTCGAGTAGAGCCATCGAGAGCGGTATGGAGGCTCACGACATCAGCGACCTCCAAGACCTGTTCTACGGTTTCGAGTCGCGACACGGAGACCGGGGGCTCGGCGCGATCCCGTAACAGGGTCGCGTAGGCCTCGACGAACGTCTCGAAGTCCTGATTCGCTCGGGGGTCGTAATAGACAGCGTCCATCTTGAAGCCCTCGACCATCATTCGGGCGTAAGCGGCACCGATTCGACCACACCCGATGACCCCGACCGTCTTGCCCCGAAGTCGCTGACCCACAAACAGGTTCGGCAGCCATCCGTGATACCGGCCGGCGCGCATGAACCGGTCCGCCTCTACGACGCGACGCGCCGCGGCCATCGTCAGGGCTACGGCCATTTCGGCCGTCGTCTCCGTCAGTACGCCGGGCGTATTGCCCACGGGGATCCGAGCCGCCGTCGCCCCCGGGACGTCGACGTTGTCGTAACCGACGGCGTAGTTGCTAAAAGCTCGGCCGCCCGCGGCGGCCAGTCGGGCGAACAACGCGCCGTTCCATTTTTCGGTCAGCTGACCGATAACCCCGTCGCACGCCTGCCCTATCCGATCCGCGATCTCGTCAGAAGACAGGATCTCCGTCGATTCACAGACCTCGACCGAGCAATCCGCGGCGGCCAGGATCTCGAGCCACCGCGTCCCGGGGAGGGACTTCGTCGCGAGCACTCGCCGCGAGCCGGAACGATTGTAGACGGCCCATTCACTCATGGCGTCTCACAACATACGCGATCGCGCGAGAACGATAAATCACTCCGAGAGCCGAGGTGGCTAAGGGTCGGGATGAGGGCGCCGCAACGTCGGTTGTCTCGTCAGCGCTCCGTCTCGGTCACCGCCGATGGCCGAAAAAGAGGGACAGTGGTCATACAGGACACCGTCGCCGCGTGCCACACTGACGGCGTGGCTCGCGTTCGGTCGATTGTATTCGTGGTCTTCGACGGCGCGCAGTCCGTTCCCGCGCTCGCGGCGAAGGTCCATATGAGCGAGCGGCACTTCGCCCGAAGGTTCACCGCCGATGTGGGCGTCTCACCGGCGAGGTTCGTCGCCCGGTGCGGCTGGAAGCGGCACGCTGCAACTGACGGCCGAGCTCGTGGGCGAGACCGTCGCCAAATCCATCCAGCTCGGCATCGAGTACGACCCGCAGCCGCCTTTCGACCATGGAAACGTGGACCAGGCGGATCCCGAGATTCGCGAACGGCTGTACGCAGTCCTTCGTCGATGAAGCGACCGAGGGCCGCGCCGCCCACAACAACGGAGTCGCTCACGGGGAGAGCGGCCACGCCGTGAGCCACCGCCTGTACAATAGACGTCGTCATGCAGGGAACCCCGATGAACATCCCTCCGGTATCGATCGCCGCGGCAAAAGAGGCGCTGCTCGCCCAGTACGCCGACCCAGTGCTTCGCCGCCGCGCCTCCATGCTGTGGGGCACGCGTGGGGTCGGCAAGTCGTCGATCGTTCATCAGGTCGCTCAAGACCGCGGCGTACCCCTGGTCGACCTACGATTGACCACCATCGAGCCGGTAGACATTCGAGGGGCGATCTACGCCGATGACGCTCAACGGAAGACGGTGTGGTTCCCACCCGAGTTTTTACCGACCGACGATCAGCCCGAAGGCGTTCTCTTTCTCGACGAGCTCACCGCCGCCGATCAACGGCTGCAGATCTCGGCCTACTCGTTGATCCTCGACCGTCGGGTGGGGCATTACCGGCTTCCCGATGGATGGCTGGTGGTCGCGGCGGGCAACGCCGCTTACCATGGCGCCGTCAGTTACGACATGGGGACTGCGCTCGCGGATCGCATGTTCCATTTTAACGTGCAGACGGCGATCGGCGCCTTTCTCGATTATGCCATCGCCAACGACTTCGCCCCTGAAGTGATGGCCTACCTCAAGATTCGACCCCACAAGCTCGACGACACCCAGGCCCAGCTCGCGAACGACCACCTGATCGGGGCCAGCCCGAGGGGCTGGGAAGACGTATCGAACGTCGTCAAGTCTCACCTTCCCGACGAAGCCAAGCGGACCTTCATTCAGGGCCGTCTGGGCGCGGCGAACGCCGCCGACTTCTTCGGCGTCCTGCGCGAGCTTCAGGCCGGGGCGGACATCCTCGTCCTGCTCAAAGCGCGGCGTGGTCCGGAAACCGCGGCTCTACTGCCCCGGACACTCGACGCGCTGTACGGCATGACGTACGCCTTGCTCGCTGCGGCAACGGAGCCTGCCATCCTGTCCCGCGCCCTGGAGATCGTCGAACAGCTGCCTGACACGAAGAGCGAGGCGCCGCTGCCCATTCGCGAGGTGCAAACCTTGGCCATGGAGCTTCTGTTCAAGAAGGCCCTCGAGCTCGGACTGGAAGGCACGGTACTCGAGAGCTCGGTGTACCGGCGGTACGTCGCAGACCGGGGAGCCAGCGATGGGCGCTGATGGAACCGAGCCGGCCATGGGCCCTTACGAACACCGCGGAACCCGAGCCGTTCAACACATGGTGGAGTATGCGCCCGCCACCGGGAGTCTCGCCCTGTGGGTCCACCACCACGATGACGATCGTGTCCCGGGCGCGGTGCTCGCGTGCAACGACGGCGCCAGCATTCGCTACGGTCCCGCGTTCGAGGGGTTGTCGCTGGCTCGACAGGCGGGCGTCGTCGCCCACGAGGTGCTCCACGTCGCGCTTCGACACGTCCCTCGCTACGCCGAGCTACAGCGCCAGCTCGGCGACGTGGATCCCGAGCTCTTCAATATCTGCGCCGACGCGATCGTCAATAGCGCGCTGAGCCACGTCGCGTGGCTCGAGATCGATGCTCGCGCGGTGCGGCTCGAAGATCTCGTCACGAAGGTGCTCGGATCCGAGACGGATCCGACCGTGGCCCTGCTGGAGTGGGACGTCGAACGGCTCTACCGGGCGGTCGACGATCGCGGACCGCCGCGCCGAGAGGTCCGCCGGAGCGACCAGCCGAAGAACAGTCGTCAGCGCAACGTGAAGTCCCCGCAGCGGACCGCCAAATCGAGCTCCACGTTCGGACGCACCGACGGGCCCCGGGCCCGGCAAACACGGATGATGGGCACCGATAGCCGCCGCGACCTAATCCTGAGCTCCGAGCCGAGCCGGCCCGAACTGGAGGCCGAGCGGTCCCGCGACTGGCGTGAACGGGTATTGCGCGGGCATGCCGATGACGGGGTCCATTCGATGCTCCGCGCCCTGCTCGCGGATCTCCCCAAGGTCTATACTCCGTGGGAGCAGCTGCTTCGCACCCAGCTGACCAGGGGCTTGTCGCTCCGTCCCGCGCGCTCCTGGTCCCGCCCCTCGCGGTCCTACATCGCCAATCAAGGTCGAACGAGCTCGGGTCGACGAATGCCCTGGGAGCCTGGCTGGTCGTCGGTGAAGGCGGTCCCGCGCCTCGCGGTCATGGTCGATGTTTCCGGGTCCATCGAAGAGGGCGTCTTGCGGCGGTTCTCCGGTGAAGTCGCAGCGATCACCCGCCGCCATCAGGCGCGCACCGTGGTGGTCATCGGCGACAACCGCGTGCGGTCGGTCGTCCACTTCGACCCCGGACTCACCGACCTCACCAAAATCGAGTTTCAAGGCGGAGGAGGGACCAACTTTTCGCCCCTGCTCGAAGAAGCCGATCGCTGGCGACCGGACATCGGCGTCTTCCTCACCGACCTCAAGGGACCGGCGAGCTACCGACCGGGCTTCTCGGTGATCTGGGCCGTGCCTCGAAGCCAAGCCGACCGCGAGCATCCGTTCGGAAGGAAGGTGGTGCTCGATTAACGAATCGTCGCTGTGGGCGCGAACCACTGCGACCGCGTCAACGGGCTCGGGCACGGCGGGATCTCCAACCGGTAGGCCCTATCCATCATCGCCAAGGCAACGATCGCGACGATCGAGACGTGGTGCAACAACATCTGGAGCCCCGCGAATCGGGGAAGGTACATCACGGCCAACACGATGCTGGTAGCCGTGCCGAAGACGAACAACAACGGAAGTAGGCGTTGAAACGCCGCTCGCCAGCGCGCCCTTCGGTGCGAGGGATGAAATCGGGCCGGCGAGGCGGCGAGGGTATCGGCAACATGGGTGACGGCGGCATCCAGCTGACGCTCCAGGGTTGCGGTGCGATAGGGCTCCCACAGCGGCAGCTTCACGCTTCCCCGCCAGGTTTGTTCGTCCTCGGGACGCAGCGGCCGCCAGCGCCAACCGATGACGGCCAGAAAGTCCATCGGAACGTCGAGGTCGTAGCCTTTTTCTACGCCCAATCTGACTTCGAACGCCCCGCCATCCGTGTCGGTGGCCACCAGCCGTACGTGACCAAAATGGGCCTCGGCCTCGGCCAACCAAGGTGCGGAGGCTCTTCTGGACCATGGCCGCCGACCACGACGGGGGGCATCGGCAGACCACACTTCGATTCGGTAGCTGCGCGCGACGGTCCCCCCTTCAACGGCATGGAAGTGTCGAGCCGGGTCCACGCGCTCGACCGCTTCGAGCAGCGCACCGACCTCGTCGCCCACCGCGACCATGGTCGCGGCCAGACCGTCGGCTCGCTCGAGGGTCCGGATCACCCGAACCTTCTCTCGATGTGGTCGCTCCAACCTCAGCTCACACCGCAGCGCCACACCGCCCCCGGACGCCGGCGGCAAATCGGTCGGCCGAAAGACAAGCACCCCCTGGTCTCGCTTGCTGGCCGCCAGATCCACCGAGTAGCCCCGCCGACTGAATGGCTCGACCAAGGCCATGATCGCGTGATGCGACAGCATCGTACCTTTGGTGGCCGCGGCGGGAGGGCTGGAGCGGTGGGTCAGTGGGGTAGCGGTCATGGTTTCTGCGATGACGGCGACAGCACCGTTACAGTCATAGAACACCACTCGGGCATGGCTCGCAAATCAGGCCGACGACGAGCCTTTGACGCTCCGCAGGCTCCGCTTGCGTACTCGCGCCGGGGTCCGACCTGCGTCGGAGCTCCCGCCGCCGAGGACTTCTAGCCGGCGAGGGCGTACCAGGCCCGAATGAAGCCCAGTTGGTAGAAGCACGTGGGCGAGTCGAAGCCCGCTCGTTTCAAGATGCCCGTCAGCTCCCCTGAAGTTGAGAGCGCCACGTCGCGGCCGTATGCCTGTAGCATCGCCTCGATCTGCGCCTGATCGAAGCCCGCGTGGGCGAATGCGCGTCGCCAAATCGTACGAACCGCACCGTCCTCGTCGCCGCTGCCGCTCGATGATAGGTCTGCGTTGACGAGGAGACCGCCGGCCGTGAGACGGGCCCGGATCTCGCGAAAGAAAGAAAGGCGGACCTCTGGATCCACGAAGAAATGGGACACCAGAAAGCTCGTCGCGGCATCGAACGGCGTTCGATCTTCGAGCGTCGTTAGCGCCCCTGCGTGAAAGACGCAGCGAGCGGCAAGACCAGCCGCTCGAAGCTTCCGTTCCGCCACCGCGAGCATGGGTCGCGACGTATCCACCGCGGTGAATCGCCAGCCAGGTCGCAGTTGCCCGAGGGCCAGGATCTCCTGACCTGTCCCCGCTCCCACGACCAGCACCCGTGCGTCGTCGGGCAGCTCGGAGAAGATGAATCCGGTAAAAAGATGAAGAGCGTCCTTGAGGGGACTCAGTCGCTCGAACGAGCGGTCGTATCGCTCTGCGTCGTCAGCATCGAAAGTGATGGCGTGGTTCGAATCTTGATCGGCCATACTTTCGGTATGGCCTGATGTTCAAGGCGATAGCAGTGCGGATCCTTGGCTTGGATCGGCGGATTTTTCGATCCATAGCTACGCCATGGACCTTCATCCCGACCGCATCGTGGTGACTCGGTGGCGCGAAGGCGCCCGAGTTCAATCCGAACTCGTGACCCATACCGAACACGTCTTGGGTTTCGTGGTCGACGGCGACTGCGTCATGGAATGTGGCTGCACCGCGAACGCCGCAGCCGGAGACCTGGTGGTCGTACCCGCAGGCGTGCCTCACCGCGGCCACGCGTCGGGGGCGACGGACCTGTGGACGGTCGGCTTTTGCGCATCGTGTCTGGGCCTCGACGAAACCCAGCGCCTGATGGCCCCGTTCGCCCGCGTCCGCCGCGGTGGCGTGCCGGTGGCTTCGGTCCCTCCCGGACGACGACGCCGGGTCGTCCGCCTATTCCGAGACCTGGCCGAAGAAGGACGACGCGCGGCGCCGGAATCGCCAGAGCTGACCCGGGCCTTGCTTCTTCTGCTGCTCGGCGAAGCCATTCGCACCACTGCCGACGACGATCACGCCTCGGCCCCGGGAAGCCTGAGTGCGCTGGCCCTCGAATACATCCAAAGACACGCGACCGCGGGCATCTCCCTGCGTGACGTGGCAGCTTACGTCCACCGCACGCCCGCCCACGTCGCGGCCAAAGTGAAGGGGGACACCGGCCACACCGTGGGGGAATGGATCACCGCCGCTCGCTTGGCAGAGGCCGCGGCCCGCCTGCGCCACACCGATGCCTCGCTGGCAGAGATCGCCGAACACACCGGCTACCAAGATACGACCCACTTCATCCGGCAGTTCAAGAAGGCCTACCGCACGACGCCGATCGCCTGGCGCCGCACGCAGCGCGGCGCGTAGCCCCTCACCGGCTCCCAACAGCTCGCCGCCGACCCCGAGACGCCTCGGCACTTGACTTGAACCTCCGGTTCGACCGATGTTTAGACCACTGGTCGAACTAGAGGTTCGACGCGTCATTGGAGACCGGACCGTGCCGAGACCCCGATTCCACCGGTTGGATGCCACGAAGCGGAAAAAGATCCTGGACGTCGCCGCGGAGGAGATCGCCGAGAGCGGATTCGAGCGGGCTTCTTACAACCGGATCATCGAGCGAGCGGGCCTGTCGAAAGGCGCGATGTACTACTACTTCGATGACAAGGGCGATCTTTACGCCACCGTCCTTCGTTACCTTCTGAACGTCGACGATATCGACCTGAGCTGGGTGGACAAGCTCCCTGACGAGCCCGAACGACTCTGGCTTTGGGTCCTGGAGTTCTCTCGCCACCAGCTCGCCTTCTCTCTCGAGAACCCGATCGTCGCCGCCGTGGGCCGGGACTTCGCGAAACGGTCCCCCCAGGTCGCCGCCCTGCCCGCGGTCGCGGGTCTATACGCGGACCTCGACCGGATGCTCGAGGCGGTGCTGGCCCACGGCCAGCGCATCGGGGCCGTCCGAACCGACCTTCCGACGCCGTTGCTCCTCGCCGTCACCCTCGGCGCCGGAGAAGCGATGGACCGATGGTTCATCGACGCGATGGACGGTCTCGACGAGGAGACCCTCGATCGCTTGCTCGTGCAGAGCACGGATCTCTTGAGACGAATACTGATGCCTACGCCATTGTGGCCGGCCGAAAAAGGATAGGAGGAGACGAAGAATGCTCAGACCATGGCTCAACGCAGCGCTGGCGACGATGGTCGTTACGGCCGGGATTCTCGCTCCGTCCCCGATCCGGGCCGAAGGCCGGCTGCCGAAACTGATCGGACACATCGACGACCTGTGGCGAGGCGAGTCGTCCCACGCCGTCATCCGGATGCGGATAAAGACCGAACACTACTCCCGAACGCTCAAGATGGAGACCTGGTCGCAGGGCAAGGAGCGGTCTTTGGTCAGAATCAAGTCTCCGGTCAAGGAGCGAGGTGCGGCCACGCTCAAATCCGGTCGCCATATCTATACCTATCTTCCGAAGACCGATCGGACGATCAGACTGACCTCCGGCATGATGAGCGGCTCGTGGATGGGCTCGCACTTCACGAACGACGATCTGGTCAAGGAGTCCAGGATGCTCGATGACTATGTCGCCTCGGCCGGCGAAGAGCGCGAAGTCGATGGCCGCACTCATCTCGACATCGTGCTGACCCCCAAACCCGACGCCGCGGTGGTGTGGGGGCGAGTCATCATGACCGCAGAGCTCGAGCGAAAAATACCGATCCGCCAGGTCTACTACGATGAAGACCTCGAGCCTGTGCGCACGATCTACTTCGAAGAAGTCACGAAGCTCGCGGGCCGAGACGCCCCGAGTATCCTACGGATCGTACCGGAGGATGAGCCCACCGAGAGCACCGAGCTGAAGTATCAATCACTCGAGCTCGGGGTCGACCTTCCAGCCTCGATGTTCTCCATCGCCCGCCTGAGGAAGAGATGATCACCTTCAAGATCGGAGTCCGAAGCGTGACAAGAAACCGGCGGCGAACCTTGGTCACCGTGGCCGCGATGGCGTTCGGAGGTATCATCATGGTCATCTATTCGGCGCTGTTCGAAGGCTTCTTCTACACTTTGGAACGCAACGCGGTGGGGATGGATCTCGCCGACGTCCAGGTCCATGCGAAGGGCTATCGGCGCGATCCTGACCTCTACACCCGGATCGATGACGCCGACGCGATCGCGCAAAGACTCCGAGCGCGCGGCTTGGGAGTGACGACCCGCTTATTCGGGTACGGGCTGGCCGCGGCCGAGGCGTCGGCGGCGGGCGTGACGTTCCGAGGACTCGATCCCGTTCACGAAGGCGATGCGACCCGATTGCCCACCGCTCTTTCCGCCGGCCGGTGGCTTTCGGCCGACGATCCAAAGGGCGTGGTGCTCGGCCGAAGGCTCACCCGCACCCTCAACGTCGAGGTCGGCAGCGAAGTCGTGGTCATGAGTCAGGCCGCCGACGGCTCCATGGCCAACGACCTGTACCGGGTTCGCGGCATCCTCAAGGGCGTCAACGACGCGGTAGACCGAGGCGGCTTCTTGATGACGCAATCCGCCTTTCGCCAGCTGTTGGCGGTCCCCACCGGCGTTCACGAGATCGTCGTACGGCGACCGGCGAAGACGATGACCCTCCTGCAGGCGAAAGACACCGTCGCCGCTGCTTCCCCCGAGTACGAGACGGTGACCTGGAAAGAGCTGCAGCCCGTGTTGGCCCAAAGCCTTCAGACCAGCTTCGCATCCCAGCTTTTTCTCATGATCATCATGTACGTCGCGATCGCGATGCTGGTGCTCAACGCAACGCTGATGAGCGTCTTCGAGCGCATTCGCGAGTTCGGTATTATGAAAGCGCTGGGGGTGACGCCGGTCCAGGTCATCAGCGTCATACTCATCGAGGTGTTGGGACAGGCGGTGCTCGCCTGCGCGGTCGCGGCGGGGGTCGGAATCCCGATTGCGATGTGGCTCGCACAACACGGCATCGACCTCAGCGCGTTCATGGAAGGCACTTCCGCGTTCGGCGTCGCCCTCGATCCCGTGTGGTACGCGGTGGTGTCGCCACAAAGCATCCTCGTGCCCATCGGTTCCCTCGTGGTCATCGCCGTCGTCGCGGCCGCGTATCCTGGCCTCAGGGCCGCTTGGATGGGCCCTTTGGATGCCATTCATTACCAGTGAAGGGAGCCCATGATGCTCATCCTGCGCATCGCATTTCGCAACTTGGGGCGCAATCGTCGGCGCACCATCATCACCGTGCTGTCGGTAGCCTTCGGGGTGTGGCTCGCAGTGACGTTCACCGGCGCCGGCGACTACGTATACACCAACATGCTGAACGCCGGCGCACGAATGGGATTCGGCCATACCACCATCCAGCCTTTTGGCTATCAGGCGGCCCCGAGCCTGGACCGACGTCTCGATAACGTCGCATCGCTCCGCAATCGCGCGCTCGAAGCCGAAGGTGTCCAGGACGCGGTCGCCCGAATCACCGGCCAAGCGATGTGGGCGACCGCGAGCAAAAGCGTGGCCGGCGCGTTCTTTGCCGTCGATCCCCGTCACGAACACCCCGGTCTCAATATTTTCCTGCGGGCGCTGGTGCAGGGAGAGCCACTGAAGCCCGGGGACCGACGCGGCGTTCTCATCGGCAAGGTGATGGCTGAAAAGCTCGACCTGCGCCTGGGCAAGCGTCTGGTGATGACCCTCGTCGACGTCGACGGCGAGATCGTGAGCGACGTGGTCAAGGTCCGCGGCGTCTTCGAAACGGGGGTCGACGACGTCGATGGATCCATCGCGGTCTTGCCGATCGACACCGTTCGAAAAGTTCTGGGCTACGAAGCCGACGAGGCGACTTTGATCGCGATCTTCTTATCCGATCATCGCAAGGCAGCCGAGTTGCAGGACCGATGGCGCGATGATTGGGCTGGCTCTCGTGCCGAAATTCTGACGTGGCGAGAAACTCAGGCCGAGCTGGCGAGCATCGTGACCCTCGACCGGGGTATGAATTACCTGTTCCAGGTTCTCGTTGGTGTGCTCATCGGAGCCGGGGTCCTCAACACTGTTCTCATGAGTGTACTGGAACGAAGGCGAGAGTTCGGGGTCATGATGGCCGTCGGTGTGACGCCGGGCCAGCTCTTTCGGATGGTCACGGCGGAGTCTCTGTTCCTCGGCGTCCTCGGGCTGTCGGTCGGCGCGGTGATCTGCGTGCCCTGGTTCGTGTACATGAATCGGATCGGCATCGACTTCTCAAGCGCCTACGGGGGCGACGTCGAGGCGGCGGGGATCGTGATCGATCCTCTCCTCAAGCTCATCATCTTCCCGGAGAACGTGGCGATCATCGCGTTCGGCGTTATGGCCATCACCATCGCCGCTGGCCTCTACCCCGCGTGGCAAGCGGGCCGAGCGCCTCCGGTGGAAAGCATCAAAGCGATTTGAGACGCGCCCGGCGTTCGGCTTCGAGGAGGAGCGTGTGATGCAAAACATCGTAGAGCTCGCACAAGTGAGTCGAGACTTCATTCAAGGGACCACCACCGTTCACGCGGTCCGCGACCTCACACTCTATGTGGCAAGAGGAGAGTTTACGGCGCTCGCCGGACCGTCGGGATCCGGAAAGACGACGACCCTAAACATGATCGGTGCCCTCGACGTGCCGACGAGAGGTGCCGTCCGGCTCGAGGGCGTCGACCTCGCTACCCTACCCCGGCACCGGCTCGCCGAGGTTCGACGGAGCCGAATCGGTTTCGTATTTCAGGCGTACAACCTCATTCCCGTGTTGACCGCCTTCGAGAACGCGGAGTTCGTGCTCGCTCTACAGGGCGTACCGCTGGCCGAACGTACTCGCCGGGTGACGGAGATCTTGGCCGCGGTCGGACTCGCAGGAATGGAGAACCGTCGACCCGACGAGCTGTCGGGGGGCCAGCAGCAGCGCGTGGCCATCGCTCGCGCCATCGCCCCCCGGCCGGCGATCGTGCTCGCGGACGAACCCACCGCCAACGTCGACTCCGAGACCGCCGAGGCGTTGCTGACCCTGATGGAGGACCTCAACCGAACGCACGGCGTCACCTTTCTGTTCTCCACCCACGATGACCGGGTGTTGGCCCGCGCCCGTCGAATCGTACGTATGCGCGACGGCCAGATCGAAACGGAAGAATATCGTGAAGCGCCGCGACCGGAAGCGGAGGCCCTGTGAATCCCGATCTTTCAGATCGCCTCGTCCCCCGGCTGCAGCTCGGGCACAGGCTCTGGAAGACCCGATCGATAGCCATCATCTGCGCGGCGCTCATCCTGGCCCCCGATCCCGCCGCTGCCTTCTTCGAGCTGACGACCGAAGGCGGTGATCTCGAAGTGACGGGCAACCTTCGCGTCAACCAGCTCGTCGGGCGCAATCCCGAAGCTTTCGGGATCGAAGACCGAACGCTCGAAGTGACCAACGCCGTCTTTCGGACCATGGGCCTCGCGGCCATCGCCGACGCCTGGACATTCGAAGTGCACGCCGTGCAGAGCTTCATCGGTGGCGCGTCGATCGTGCCGACGAGCGGGGTCGCTGACGGGTTCAGCGCGTCGACGTTCAATCGCTGGTCGGGCCTGTCCTGGCGCTGGTACGACCGCTCGCCGACCCAAGCCGAGCTGAGCATCGACCGACTCAATGCGGCGTGGGCCCGGGGCCGAGCGCAAGTGAAGATCGGCCGTCAGCCCGTGAACTTCGCCACCACGTATTACTTCACGCCGAACGATCTTCTCCAGCCGTTCGCTGCGCAAGCCTTCTTTCGACTGTTCAAGCCCGGCGTCGACGCCGCCCGCGTAGAGCTCGGGCTGGGAGACTTCACCGACATCACCGTGGTCGGCGTCCTCGGCTACCGGCGCAACGCCGACCGAGCCCGCGTTTCGGACGCAGTGACGTGGAACGAGTCCGCGGTGTTGCTTCGCGCGCGCACCACGGCGGGGCCCCTCGAGCTGTCGCTGCTGGGCGGAAAAGCGCCCCGACAATACGTGGTCGGCGGCGCCGTGCAGGGCGAGCT
Organism: Myxococcota bacterium; assembly: GCA_028289325.1. Taxonomy (GTDB): domain Bacteria; phylum Myxococcota; class Kuafuiibacteriia; order Kuafuiibacteriales; family Kuafuiibacteriaceae; genus JANQQN01. The sequence continues at coordinate 29,400 of JANQQN010000259.1, forward strand.
CTTCGAATGGCTCGGCGTTCGCGCCGAAGGCCACTATGCGCGGGGTACGGTCGCCGGCCCCCGCCGAGACCGCGCCCGGCTGTCGGCGGGGTTGGAGCATCGCTTCGAGAGTTCCCTCTTTCTGAGAGCAGAGTATTTCTACAACGGCGGAGGCGCCAGACAAGCGAACGACTACCTATCGGTCTTGGCCGACCCGCTGTTTCCGGTGGGCGCTCCGTACTTGGGGCGCCACTACGCAGCCGCGGGCGCCGGCTACGAACTGCATCCTCTGTTGAACCTAGAGACCCTGGCGCTGGTCAACTTCGGAGATAGCTCCGGCCAGGTCGCGGCGTATCTGACATTCTCCATGCTCGATGACGTCGACTTGGCGGCGGTGGCTTCGCTGCCGTTCGGCGCCCGCCCACGGTCGACACTTAGGCCCGAAGACGCAATACGGAGCGAATTCGGCAGCTACCCGGCCGCGGCGAGCCTGGAGTTTCGAGCCTTCTTCTGAGCGCGCTTCACAGCCAGCGGGCCCTAGTAATCACCATATAGACGAACAGGTCGTCTTGGGGGGTTCGGTAAGGAGTAGCGAATCAGATCGCGTAGGTCTGGCAGGCGGGAGGCGCGCTGGCGGTCGCGACAATGATCGCGTCGGCTTTGCAGGAAAACTCAGCGTTGAACTTGCAGCCGGCGACCTTGCAAGCGCCCACGCCCGCGGATTCGGTCGCGCTCACGCGACCGCTGCCGAGGAAGGTGTCGCAGCCGGGGAACGCACCGTCACCGATGGTGACAGCGCGAGCTCGGCAACCGTTCTCGCTGTTGTAAGCGCAAACGGAAGCATCACAGCGGCTAACTTCGGGCATCTCGATGGTCTTCGTAATCATTCGGACTTCCTTCTTTCGAGTGGAATAGCGGCCTTCGCTTTCCATCGACGGTGGCAACAAAGCCTGCAAGGCAAAAACTGTCAACGCCAGCTGCGTAGGCCCGCGCAAATAGGATTGCAATTGATTATCAAGGAACCAGCAGCACCATCGAACGAGGGCTGAAATCAAGAATGAGTTTCAACTCGGTCCCGTCGCTGCCGCTCCCAGACGATCGGCCGGCCCGAGGCCCACGACCCTCGGCAGCCCTCCGCCCCGCCTGCCCCGATTAACTTGCGGCGGACCTGGTGCAACCATGGGGTTCTGACCGACTCAGCCGCCCGGTGGTACGTAGGGCCGCCGGCTCAAGGGCCACCGATGAGGGTTTCGAACATGTGACATTCACGCAGCCGGTGTAGTCACCGGTTACGGCACTGTACGCCGTATAGACACCGCCGTAGCCCATGCACGAGACAACGCCGGTGGCCCGCGGATTGCGACAGGCGGAGCATGGTCGCGATGATGAAGCCGACTCGGCCCGTCGGCATTGTCGGCTACGGCGCATACGTGCCGCGATATCGAGTTCGTGCCTCGGAGATCGCCAGCGTCTGGCGGGGGGGCGATCCCGGTGCCCTGCCCGTCAAAACCAAGAGCGTACCGGGACCCGACGAAGACGTGGTCACGATGTCCATCGAGGCCGGCCGAAACGCGCTGGATCGGGCCGACATCTCGCCGGCCCGGGTACGGGCGGTCTATGTCGGTTCCGAAAGTCATCCTTATGCGGTGAAACCGACGGGAACGATCGTCGCCGAGGCGCTGGGCATCGGCGAAAACACGTTGGCCGCAGATTTCGAGTTCGCGTGCAAGGCGGGAACGGAAGCGATGCAGGCGGCCAGTGCCATCGTGGGATCCGGCATGGCCGACTACGCCCTCGCCATCGGCATGGATACGGCCCAAGGACGGCCCGGAGACGTTCTCGAATATACGGCCGGCGCGGGCGGCGCCGCGTTCTTGATGGGGCCGGCGACGGAAAGCCTCGCCACGCTCGAGGGCAGCTATTCGGTGGTCAGCGATACGCCGGATTTCTTCCGGCGCGCGTATGCCAAGTACCCCGAACACGCCGGACGCTTCACGGGGGAGCCCGCCTACTTCCGACACGTCGAGCTCGCCGCCACCACGCTGATGGACGCCCTGGGGCTCAGACCCGACGATTTCGCGGCCATCGTGTGCCACCAACCCAACGCCAAATTCCCACGACGGGCGGCGCGAGGCTTGGGGTTCACCGATGCGCAGATCGACCGCGGTCTGCTCGCGGCGGTCATCGGCAACACCTACGCCGGCGCCTCGCCCCTCGGGCTGACGCGCGTCCTGGACCACGCGCGGCCGGGGGAACGGGTATTGATCGTAAGCTTCGGCTCGGGGGCCGGCTCCGACGCCATGAGCTTCCAGCTGTCGGAGGAGATCGAAGAGCGACGTGACCGCGCTCCGCGGACCGACGCCTACCTCGAGCGTTCGCAGGTCGTGAACTATGCGACGTATGCCCGATGGCGCAAGAAGGTCGGCCTGGCCTGAGGTGATGGGATGAGAGAAGTAGCAATCGCCGGAGTCGGCGTAGTCCCCGTCCGGGAACACTGGGAGCGAAGCCTGCGCAGCTTGGGCGTCGAAGCGCTTCGATCGGCGTTGATCGATGCCGAGGCCGATTCTGCGGACACCCTATACGTGGGCAACATGTGCGGCGGCATGCTCAGCGGCCAGACCCACCTTGGCGCCCTCATCGCCGACTACGCCGGCCTGCACGGCATCGAGACCGTGCGGGTCGAAGCCGCCTGCGGATCGGCGGCCGCCGCGCTTCGCCAAGCGGTACTCGCGGTGGCCAGCGGCGCGGTCGAAGTCGCGGTCGCCCTGGGCGTCGAAAAGCTCACCGAGCTGAGCGGAGAAGCGGTCACCCACGCGTTGGCCACCGCTGGCGATGCCGACTACGAGGGGCAGATGGGGCTCAGCTTCGTGGCGCTGAACGCGCTGGTGATGCAGCGCTATATTCACGAGTACGGGGTACCGAAGGATGCCTTCGGCGCCTTCGCCGTCCTCGCTCACGACAACGCCACCCGTAACCCCCACGCGATGTTCAATGACATGCGGGTCACCAGCGAGCAGTACGCCAGGGCGCGGATGGTCGCGAGCCCCATCAATCTGCTCGATTCCTCACCGATCGCCGATGGCGCAGCGGCAGTGGTGGTCACGAGCAAGGACTACGCACGACGCCACACCCCGCGCCCGGTCTCTCTTCTCTCATGCGAGATCGGAACCGATACCCTCTCCCTACACGACCGAGAGTCGCTGCTGTGGCTGAAAGGCGTGGAACGGTCTACGAAGCGCGCACTGGACCGAGCAGGCAAGAGCCACGGAGATATCGATCTATTCGAGCTACACGACGCATTTAGCATCATGGCCGCGCTGTCTTTGGAGTCGTCGGGCTTCGCAGACTCTGGCCACGGCGTCCAGATGGCCCAAGACGGCGAGCTGTCGATCCGGGGACGACTTCCGATCAGTACCTTCGGAGGCCTGAAGGGCCGCGGCCATCCCGTGGGAGCCACCGGCCTGTACCAGGTCGTAGAAGCGGTTCAGCAGCTGCGAGGCGACGCCCCTAGCGATATCCAGGTCGACGGGGCTCGGGTCGCGATGACCCAGAATATCGGTGGCAGCGGAGCGACCGTGGTGTCCACGGTTCTGGAGCGCAGTTAGGAGCAACAGATGGATATTTCTCGCAACTGGCGGCTGCGTGCTCAGCGCTATCGACTCGAAGGCTCCGTGTGTCAAGACTGTCAACAACTGTCGTTCCCTCCGCGGGACGTATGTCGAGCGTGTGGCTCGACAGAACAGTGGCCACACCGTCTGATCGGGCGGGGCAAGGTCTATTCGTTCACGGTTCTGTACCAAGGGCCCGAGAGTTTCGACGGCGGCGTCCCATACGCGGTCGGGCTCATCGACCTCGAGGAGGGTCCTCGAGTCACCGCGATGCTCACCGACATCGATCCCGAACAAGTTACGATCGGCATGCCGGTGGAAATGGTCATTCGCGTGACGAACACGGAGGGTGAGCGGGGGCCCATCAACTACAGCTACAAGTTTCGGCCTCGGTTGATGGATGGATAGAGTATCCTGCCTCCCGCGGTCGCTCGCTTGCTGGCGGCGGATCCTTTGCCCATCGGCCAAAGTCATGCCTGTCGACGTCGACCGAACGCCGCGCCCTCGCCTGCAGTTCATCGCGGCCGTCGAGGACGCGGAGCTCGCGGGCCGAAAACCGGCCGCTTCGTCGAAGCCCCAGCCGGCCGACGCTGCCGACGAATGTCGCTTAAACGTCCAACTACACCCCCATATCGCATGAATACATCACGAATATGATCAAAAGATAAGCACACGGGTATGTGTCCGTTGCGCAAATCGTGGTAATCCCCATGCGATGTACAAGCTCGCTTGCCTGTTGGCTGGACTGCTTCTCACTAGCGCCGTCGCGACCGAGGCCTACGCCCGCGACTGGTACGTTTCGGCCGCGCGGGGCAAAGGCAAAAAGGGAACCCAAAAGAAGCCGGCCAAAGACCTCGGAAACATCGCGAAACGACTCGAGCCGGGCGACGTCGTTCACATCGCAGAAGGCGTGTATTTCGGTCGCGGCAAGCGCGGCTCGACGACGATCAAGGTGCCGGTGAGCATCATCGGCGGATACTCGGACGACTTCTCCAAGCGCGACCCGTGGGGCGCGCACCGCACGGTGTTCGGGGGCGCTAACCCCAGTCGAAACTACACCGCGGAGCCTTCGCTCTTCATCGATCTCATGAAGTACTCGGGCCCCAACCACCCCGTCGTCGTCGACGGTCTCATCATCGACATGGGGTACCGAAATCGCTACAAGACCGCTGAGCAAGCCAAGTTGCTCCCGAAAGCCAACCCCAAGACGGGAGAGAATCCGAGCCCGTCCATGGGCGCCCTGGTGGTCCGCGTGAGCAAGAGTGAGAAGTTCGACCGCGGTCCGCGGTGGAACATCGCGGTGAAGAACAACATCGTCATCAACACCTACACCAACACCGGAGCGCTATCGGTGTCGGCGTACAAAGGAAGCAAGGTCACGATCCACAACAACCTCGTCGCACAGCACTCCGGTCACGGCATCTTCGTCGGCTCGAAATACGCGGGCGCCGACGCGCTGCCCGAGTTCGATATCGCCCACAATACGGTCGTGTTCTCCTGGAATTCGGGCTTCAGTCAGGGCTTCAACATCGGCTTCGACCGCGCGACCACGGCCAAGGTCCGCAACAACCTCTTCGCGTTCTCCGACATCTATGCGGTGTGGAACGGCTACAAGTCCAAAGGCATTACACTCGTCGACAATCTGATCACCGCCGGCCGGAAGGGCGACTTGCTCGAGTTCGACACCGTCATCGCCGTCGACGAAATCGAAGACGAGGCCGAGTATCTGGGTGACGACACGGAAGGCAACGTATCTGCCAAGATCAAGCTGCCGGTGAGCAAGGCGTTCGCCACCGTGTACGGCTCCCGGGTGGTGGTCGATCGAGAGAAGCTCGAAGCCGATATCAAGGCGACCAACAGCGACGCGAACGCCCTGCGCTCGATGCTCGGCCTGCCCGTGCGGGCGGGGTCGGTGAAATGGCCGAAGATCGAGGTGTTCCTGAATCGCCTTTCGATCGACGACGCGGTCGCGATCGCCGCCCAACCGTACGACGGCCAATACGGATGCGGAGCGGGCCGAATACAGTAGCCACCTCCGCGACCGTCGTCCTAAGGCTTCGAAAGCGCGCTGGCCAAGCGCCCACTTCGAGAGCCGGACCTGAGTACCGGATGGCGTGTGCGCCTTCAGGATCTCCACGTCGTCCGAGGATGGGGCCCCCGGAACCACGTGCTCGAAGGTCGCAAGCTCGGCGCGGTGGATAGTTGTGGGCGGGAGGAACGGCAAAGGCGGAGTCGACGGCCTTGGAGCGACCAGAAGAAGACAACGGCGCGGGCCGCGCCCGGGGAGGGCGAGCGCGACCCGCGTCGATGTTATTCGTCGCTCGGAGGAGCCAAGGCCTCACTGATCACGTGAATGACGCCGTTGGTCGTCTCGAGATCCGCGAAGATGACCGTCGCCGAACCGTTGAGCGTAACGCCGGTGTCGACCGCGACATCGATGCTGAGCGCGCCGGTGTCGCCATTTTCGTCGAGGGTCAGCGTCGGCACCATCATCCCGTCCATCAGATCGCCCGATAGAACGGTTCCAAACGCCACATGATAGGGGATGACGTCCCCGCTCACGTCCTCGGGCAGCGACGCATCGAGGGGCACGAACGCCGTCGTCGGGTCGATGCTGAGATTCGCGTCCGGCGTCTCGTCGGCGTCGGTGTCGACCGCGAACGGCGCGATGAGCTCCCCGGTGAAGTTCGCATCCGCGGCGTCCACCAGCAGGGCCGGATCGCCGTCGACGAACCGGAAGATGTCACCGATCGTCCCCGCGAAGGGCGCCGTAGTCATGCTGTCGGCGACCGTGGCGTTGAATGTAAGGCTCGTTTCCCCCGCCGCATCACTGAACCCGCTGAAGGCCGTGAAGTACGCGAGCGCCACCGACGTCGGCCCAGGGAAGGTGCTCTGCGGCCGCTCGGGCACGACCTCGAACTCCACCTCGGGAATGAGCACGTTGCCGAGCTCGTACACGACGGTCGTATTGCCCATGGTGCTGGTCTCGGTACCGTCGCCGATGACCTCGATGAGGTCGTTGAGGACGGTCAACGTGCCGAGGGTACCGATGGTGACATCCTCGCCGAGCGCGGTGGTGGTCGCGGTTCCCGTCAGGTCCACCGTCCCCGCTACGACGTGATACAGAAGTACCGCGCCCGTGCTGGACGTTTCGGCCAGGATCTCGTCGACAAAGGTCGTCGCCGGGTCGCTGTCGGTGTCGTAGTCCAGCGTGGCCAACCCATCGAAGGCCGCGTTGTTGGGCGCGAAGATCGTGAACGTATCCTCATCACTGCGCAGGGTGTCGAGCAGAGTGTCCGACCCCTCCACGGCCGGCCCGACGCCGTCGGCGTCGATCATGTTGAGCACCGCGCCCAGGGTGCCGAAGCTCCGGTTGGTGGTGATGAGATCCGCCGCCGACTGGTCCGGCGTGGGAATGACCCCTGCGACCAGGTGCAGGACCCCGTTGCTGGCCGCGATGTCCGTGGCCAACAGATTGACCCCCTCGACGGCGCCGTCGGCCACGGAAACCCGCGCAAACGCGGCGTTCTCCGCGAAGCCGGTCGTGGTGAGGTCCGCCGCCGTCTCCGCTCCGGGGAGCACGTGCACGTCGAAGAACGTCGCCGAAGCATCGGCGACGCCGGTGGCGGGGATGAACACGGTCTGCGTGGTGTCGGCGTCATCGAGGTCGGCGAGCTGACCGCTCTCTCCGTTGCCCTGCAGAGATTCGAGAACCTGCCGGTACAGCGGGGTGGCCTCCATGAGGTCGAACAGCGTACCGGGGAACGCGTCGGCATCGATCTCGCCGGCGGCGGCCAGCTGCGTGGTGGGCACGAACACCGCGTCGATCACGTGCACCGTTCCGTTCTGCAGGTTCACGTCGGCCTCGAGGATCTGGGCCCGAGCGTTGAGAATCACCCCGTCGCCCATCAGTACCGAGATCGGCGCCCCGGACAACAGGGTATCGATCGACGTCGCTCCGGCCACGTCCGTCGACGACAGATTCTGACCGGACACATGGGCTTGAAGCAGGCTCGTCAATCCGGCGGCGGAGATCGATGACGTGATGTCGTCGGGGTCTCCGGCGCTGGAGAAGTTCTGGGTCACCAGGAACTCGTCGGGCAGAGAATTGAACGCGGCGTCGGTCGGCGCGAACACCGTGATGCCGCTGGAGGTGTCCAGCGTGTTGAGCAGCCCGGTCAGGTCCGCGACCTGGCTGAGCACCGTAAAGCGCGGGTCACCGGCCAAGAAGTTGGCGACGCTGCCGGGGGTCGTCTGATCCACCAGCGTCGGCGCTGCATCATCGTCGTCGCTACATGCGGTGAGACCACTCAGCGCAAGGGCGAGGACGAGCGAAGACTTAAACAACGTGTTGCTATTCATGTCGTATTCCTCGCCGTTCTCAGTTCAGGTCCCAGCGAACGCCCATGTAGAAGCTTCGACCGATGTTGTCGTAGAAGCCGGACGCGGCGCCGGTGCCATTGAAGCCGAACGGCGGGATGCCGTTGAACAGGTTGTCGACGCCCGCGTAGGCGGTGAACTGGTCCAGGAACCGATACCGGGCCTGGATATAGTGGAAGCCTTTGTCGGGCACGTTGGCGGGGGCCAGGAAGTCCGGGTTGCGCTCGAACGCCTGGCTGTTGTCGGCGCGGGTGAAGCCGTCGAGCCACTGCACGCGCCACGTAAACGTGAAGTCGTCGAACAGGAAGTTGCTGGTCAGGTTGATCCGCCACTGCGGCAAACCACCGAACGGACCACCATCGAAGCCAGCGACGTCTTGGCGCTCAGTCTGATTCGTCTGGTCGGGGAAGTTCGTCCACCGGAACACGTGGTTGGCGTTGAACACGAAGAAAAACGACCCGAAGTCCACGTTGTCGACCCCGAATAGCTCCAGCGCGTCTTCGACCTTGAAGCGGTACTGGGCACTGAAGTCGATGCCGCTGGTCTCGAGGGAGGCCAGGTTCACCTGGACCGACCGAATGAGGTCGATGTCGAACGTCGCCGGGTTACGGGTGATCAGATCGCAGAACTGGTTGTCGATGCTGGGCAGGTCAACGCAGTTGTCGAGGATGCGCTGGGCGCCGGGGGCGGCGATCGCGTCGTCGATCACGAAGTTGTAGTAGTCCGCGGTCAGGATGAGGTTCGGGATCCACCGAGGCGTCAAGACGCCACCGATCGTCCAGCTCGTGGACGTCTCTTCCTGCAGGTCCGGGTTGCCACCGCTGAGGCCTTCCCGGGTCGACCCGTCGTCGAGGTCGGTCACACCCGGGTTGAAAGGCACACCCAGCCGCTCGGCGAGCGCCACGCAGTTGTCGATACGGGTTTGATCGCCGTCGTTGATGCTGTCTTCGTCGCAGGGATCCTGCACGTTGAAGAAGTTCTGGCCGAGGGCTGAGAACGCGTCACCGACGTTCGGCGACCGAATCGCGCGCGACCACGAACCACGAACCGTGATGTCATCCGTGGGGCGGTACACGCCATTCACCTGGGCGGTGAGCACCGTGCCGACCTGGTCCAGGTTGTAGCTCGAGATACGGCCGCCGCCGCTGACCGAGAGCTCCTCGATGGCCGGCAAGCCGCGCAGGACGGGGACATTGATCTCGCCGAACACCTCGCCCACCTCGATTTCGCCTTGGCTGTTCGCGAGCGCGTTGAAGAACGTCAGGTCCAGGTTGTCGCCGAGGTCGGCGCGCTGGCTCGCCTCGTCGATCCGGTACTCGGCGCCGACGACCAATGCGATTGGCCCGCCGGGTAGCTCGAACACGCCTTTGCTGTTCGCGCTCACGAAACCCATGACCTGCAGCTGCTCCAGCGTATCGCGCAGAGCGGTGGTCTGATTGACGAACCGAGCCGCCTCGGCCGAAACTGCCCCGTTACCGAAGACGGAGGTCGGGACGCAGTTGCCTAAACTGTCGCTGAGCGCGAAATCGGGCGCCGGCGAACCGTCGGGCAAGGTGGGCGTTTCGCCTCGTGCCTGCTGCAGGTTCACGCGACACACGATCTGGCCGGGGAGTCCGTTGACCTCACCGTTGACGTCAACGACGGCGTCGGTGGCGGCATAGAACCGCGCGTTGAGGCGGTTGTTACCGGTCTGGGTGGTAGCTGTATTTCGGCCCCAAGTCAGGCCGACGTCATACGACACGTTCTCGCTCAGGTCGCCTTTGAAGCCCACCGCGGTCCGCACGGTGATCCGCTCGATCTCCGTGAGGCGCTCGCCGAGGTCGACGTGGAAGCGGCGCATGACCGTGGAACCGATGCCCTGGCTATCGAACGTCGACGCGAGACCGCTGGGCAAGAACGCGTTGTCGCGGAAGATGGTCAGGTCGGGGACGCCATTGTCGAAGGCCGGCTGGCCGGAGCCGATACGGCCTTCGGTCACGGTGTAAACGAACTTGCCTTCGCTGTAGAAGCGGACCTTCTCGTGCAGGTCGAAGCTGAGCAGCGTGGTGGCCATGATCCGTTCCTGCCTCGGAACGAGGTCGTCGAGGCCCTGTAGGTTCAGGAAGTCGCCGCCCACCTGTTCGAAGCCGTTCGGGGCCGGATCACCAAAGTCGGTGGGTCGCATCGAGCCGTCGTCGTTGAAAGTCTGCTGAGTATCGGAGGGACCGAAACTCGGAAACACGACACCTCGCGTGTTGATGAAGTTGATGCCCGCGTTCCCGGTCAGGATTTCGTCAGGGACGCCGTCATCGAAGTCGGCGGTATCCATATCGGCGGGGTTGACCAGGGTTCGCGTGCCCTGGGAGGAGTAGAAGCGTTCAGACGACTTCAGCTGGTCACGCTGGGTGTACTCGAAATTGATGACCGCGTTGCCTCGCCCATCGGCGAAGTCGGTGCCCGCGGTCGCGCTCACGAACCAGGTCTGCGCGTCGCCGCGCTCCGAAACATTGTACTGCGAGCGAGCAATGAAGCCGTCAAAGTCGTCGCGGAGGATAACGTTGACCACACCGGCCACCGCGTCCGCGCCGTAGGTCGCCGACGCGCCACCGGTGAGGACCTCGAAGCGCTCGATCAGATCGACCGGGATCGTGTTCAGGTCGACGGCGGGAGACAGCGACGAGCCACCGATATGGCGACGGCCGTTTACGAGCAGAACCGTCCGGTCGATACCCAGGTTACGCAAGTCGACACCACCGAAGCCGGCGGTGCCGATGTTTCGCGTCGAGTTAGCGGAGTTGAACGTCGGCTGTAGCTGCGGCGTCTGGGCAAGGATGTCCGCAAGAAAGACCGAACCCGCGTTCTCCAGAAAACCCGAGTCGACAATGGTGACGGGCACAGGCGAGCTGAGGTTCGACCTCGCGATGCGAGAACCCGTGATGAGGATCGTCTCCACCTGGGGACCGCTCTGTGGGGCAGCAGCGATCTGCGGTGAATCTGCGGCCGCGGCGGCCGCTGGCGTGGATGTTTGCGCGTACAGTTCGGAGCCAGCCCCTTCGGCCGCCTCCTCACTCGCGATAGATTCCCCTGGTTGCGCCGATACCGTCGACGCCCAACCGATGACGAACAGAGCACACAGCAGGCTCAGGCGTGTATCTTTTGTATTTGTTGGCATTCAGTTCTCCCCGGTGTGGAAGTTGTACACGTGCACTGTGACAAACTCCACTCCGACAACGTCCGACCCCCTTCCGTCAAGGGCACGGCATTGCGCTGCGCAAGGGCCCCTGCGGCGCGAATCAACTGCGTAAGCCGACGGATTTGCTCGGGCGTCGATCGTTTTTACGCACGATTCTGTTAACGACGACTTCTCGAGATTTTACTCTTGTTGCACTATTTACACGGAACCCCTCAGCTGATGGATTCGCGTCTGCCGGGGCCGCCATTCTGCGGGCGCGTTCCGGCGGGGGTACGACTTGCTGATCGCAAGCGCATTCAACTTACCGAATGCGTCGATCATCCCGTTGCGTACTTTTGCGCTTAAGCAAAGCTCAGGAAAGGGTTCCACGACCCGGCTGTCGTATCCGGACGCAGGTAAGCCTGCACGGCGGCAAGCCCTCTTCCCTCGTTCGTCGTCGACACCGAAATTCGGGTATCTCTGGACCGGTATCACCGTTTACAAAGCGCGGCCCAATCGCCGAACCGACCAAGGGGTCGCGGCGCCGCCCGCGGCTACCATCGAATGGCCGACGGCGGGAGCGGCGATCGGGTTCGAAAGATGGTCCACGGCCCGTAGGTGACGGTCGCTTCGTGGATCGGGCTCGGCAGGCGCGGATGGTCGCCATGTACCACGAGATAGTCGTACATTCGGCCATGGGATCGGGGATCGAAACCGTCCCAGCTAGGATTGTACGGCGTGCCCGAGCGATTGCTTCGATGGACCGGCATCTCCTCCGGCACGTTCCCTACCGGTACGTACGCCGCGCCATCGACGAGGTGATAGAAGCCGAGCGTGTCTTGAGGCCGGGGCGCGCGGGACAACGGAAGGATGCGATGACCGGGAGGGACCGCGGCCCGCACGTCGTCGTACGCCCTGACCTGCTCGCTGTACTTCGCCACGACGGCGGCGTTCACCGCCGCGTTGTGCGCGACGACCGCCACCGACGCGGTGGCCAGTATCGCCCCGCTGCGGCTGTGCAGCGCGGTCCGCGGCATCATCAGCCAGAACAGCGCGGCGACCGTCCCCGCGCGCTGGTAGACGACCCAAAACGTCACCGGCCACCCGATCCACACCGGGCCCAGCAGAAAGATTGCGGAGGCCGTCGCCGCGTACACCATGAGCCCGTCGCCGGCCCCGGATGGTCGCGGCGCCGCGTGTCGACCCCACCACCGCACGGCGACCGAGACCGAGACCCCCCACAGCAAGGCGCCGATCATCGTCCATTCGTGGCCATCGCCGCCGCGATCGAGCATATCGCCGGCGAACGTCCGGAGGTGATCCTCGACCGACGCCCAGCCCGCGGGGGCCGGCCCTCCGGGTCGGACGAACTCCGGGGATACGTATCGTCGTTCGATGCGGCGCAGGATGGCGGGCATCCCTAGCGTCAGAACGACGATGCCTCCGGCTGCGAAGGCGAACCCCACCGGCGACCACGAGCGCGGGGGGCGCGAAAGGTGTTGAACGCATCGGGCGCCGATGAGCAGCGCCGCGAATACGAACACCAACCCGTGGCCGAGAAAGCACAACGCCAAAAAGATGGTCAGCCGCCCCGCGCTCGACCATCGCCGAGCGGGATCGGCCATCAAACGCTCGGTCTCCGCCAGCGCATGCAACAACCAGGGCAGGCCCGTGACGAACGATGCGAAACCTAGCCCGAGCGAAACACCGAACATCATCAGCGCCGCGAGACCCGACAGTCGCGGGCTGCGTCCGGTGGCTTGCGCCAGACGGGCAGCGCCGGTGACGGCCACGACGGTCGCGATGACCAGATTGAGTTTGGCCGCGACCTCGATAGGTATGATTCGCCCGAGCAGCGCGGTACAAACGTAGAACGTGAAGTAGGGCGTCGGCGCAAAGCTGCGGACCAGATACGCGTCGGCGCCGGTTTCGTGGCCCATCGCGAGGACCGCCGACAGTCCGACGTGGCCGGCCCAGTCTTGGTAAGGCAGATACCGCCCTGCGAAGAGGACCACGGCCATCGCCGTCGCCCCCACGAGGACGAATAGACCGACGATGGGGTCCCGGTGCCACGACGGCGGTCGCACGGGCTCGGTCAAGGGTTCGGAGTCTCGAAGCGGCCGGCCTTCACCGCCGACGCGACCGACTGAAACATCGAATTGGGAATGGGCAGGCTCAGGCTGTACTGCGCGACGCGCCATCCTCCGTCCCGATACACCAAAACCCCGGTGCCCCGGCAACGTCCGTACTTCTCGCTGGTCACCACCTCGTCGAACCACGCTGTATCGCCGTCGGCGGCCACGGTGATCGTTCGGTCTGAAGGGCGATAGGCCCAGCCCCGCCCATTGTCGAAGTGGGGCTTGGCGTAGGCACGAAACGCCTCCAGGGACCATCGTTCCCCGGGATCCGTGCCGAGAAACACGGCGTTGGGGGCGAACTGTGCGAAATAGGTCGCCTCGTCGGCCCGGGCGGCCGCAGCGTGCAAGGTATCGAGAACCTGTTCGATCTGCGGCCGGGCCGCGCTCGGGTCGATCCTGGCCCCGGCCCCCTTCGACGCCACGCATCCGGGGCCACTGGCGGCGACCAGGAGCCCGGCGGTGATGAGGGCAGTGAAAGTCCGACTCGGCATGCGAGAACACTGAACACGTAGTCAGTCAAAATCAAGTACCTGCTCCGTCACGCTTGGCCCGTCTGGCGCCTAGACGAAACACCAGCGGCCAACCCAGCGGCCGCGAGAGGAGCGACATGATGAAGTTGATTCGATGGGTTCTGTTGAGCAGTGTTCTAGGAATGTCCGCTTTGGCTTACGCCGGCACGACCGCCAGCTGCGAGTGCCCGAGTTGCGAGTGCGACCGGTCGTGCGACTGCGGGCGCTGAAGCGTTGACGCCGTCCGAGCGGCAACAGCTGCGGGCGCAGCTCATTCGATTGAAGAGCGGTGACCGCGCCGCCTTCACCCCCGTGTATGACGCGCTCAGCCCCGTCTTGATCGGGTTCGCGCGGCGACTGGTGGGGCCCGAGGAGGCGGAAGATGCCGCACAGCAGGCGTTGATCAAGCTATTTGGGCAGGCGAGCGCCTACGACGAAACGAAAGACGTCGCGGCGTGGGCGCTCAGTCTCACCGCGTGGGAGTGCCGGACGATCCGGACCCGTGCGCGGCGACGAAGAGAGGTTCCGATAGACGACGAGATCGATACACAGGCTTTCGATCCGACGTCCGCGCTCCTCGAGCGCAAGGTGTTGCAGGAGGCCGAAGCGGTGCTGCAGACCTTGAGCGAGCGGGATCAAGAAGTTTTGCGCAGCGCCTTCGCCGACGAAGGCCGAGGCGCGACCTTCCGCAAGCGCAAGCAGCGAGCGCTGGCTCGACTGCTCGCGGCCTGGAGGACGAACCATGGATAACGCGCGAAGAGCGGCCCGCTGGGCCTACGAGAAGGGGCGGATCGCCGACGCCGTGGTGCGGGCAGGGGCGAGCGTGCCCGTAGCGTTGGCCCTGTATCTCACCGGGGCCACCGCCGGCCTCGCCGCGCAGAGCGCAGTCGCCATGTTCGGCTTTGTCGCCGTGGGCGGCTGGTGGCGAACCGACCTCGGCCGGGGTGCGGTCGCGGGCGCGGCCACGGTCATGATTCCGATGCTGCTCAGCGTGTATATGGAGACGCTGGGGTGCGCGATGTCGCCGACCGAGTGCGCGACGTTCTGCCTGTACGGCTCTGCGACCCTGGGCTGCGTGGCCGGATACCTCCTCGGACAAGCGGCGGCCTTACGCAGTCGCAAGGACGGATTCTGGTTCCTGGGCGCCACGGTCACCACCGCGACCCTCGCGGTTACCGTCGGCTGTGGGATCTTGGGTTTCGGGAGCACCTTCGGCCTCGCCATCGGTCTGCTGCTCGTCGGCGTGCCCACCTTCGCTTGGGTGCGAGCGACGAGCTGATCAGCCGCGGTCAGCGACCGCCGATCGCCGCCGCAGCGGAGGTCACGCCGACCGGGGCGGAGGCGTGGGACGGGGCCCCGGCGGGGCCAGCTTCCATGGCCCCGAGGGGCACCGTCGCGCTCAGCTGAGCCAGGAGTCCCAGCACGACCATGGCCACGAACGCGGCCCCGATCCATTGGCCGATCACCACCGCCGCATCTCCCTGCGGAGCATCGAAAGAATCGTACATGAGCAAAGGTGCCCGCGGAGCCCGCACCGTGAGGCCCCGGATCGATAGGGACGAACCATGGCCCCCATTCGAAAAAACGAACAGCGGGCGTACACGGCGTCGCTCACAGATCGAGGACAACGTTGGTGCGGGGGCGGGCCACGCAAATGAGGGCGTAACCGTCGTCGGGCGGCTGGACGGGGTCTTCGTCGTAGGTCACCGAGCCCTCCACCACCCGGCACGCACAGGTCTGACAGACGCCCGAACGACAGCTGAATGGCGGGCTCAGACCTTCCGCCTCCGCGAGCTCGAGTAACGACCCGGCGTCCCAGGTCGCCTCGAGGTCCGCGCGGGCGAACCGGACCGGGAGGCCCCCGCCCGACGACGTATCGATGGCCGGCTTCGCGGCGTCGACGAGAGGGCTCGAGGGCCCGAAGAACTCGTAGTGCATCCGAGACCCGTCGATACCGAGGTCGACGAGCCCTCCATACACGTCGCGCATGAAGGGGGGAGGGCCCACCAGGTAGAAGTCATAACTGTCGAAGGGAAGAATCGATTTGATCAGGGCGACATTCACCCGTCCTACGCTGTCGTGGGTCACGCCGAGCTGGTCGCCGGCCTCCGGCGCGCTGTACCGCACATGAACATTGACGTTGGAATGCTCGGCGGCGAGGCGGCGGACATGATCGCCGAACGCGTGTTCGCGGCCGTTTCGCGCACCATGGATGAACCACACCGGGCGCGACGAGCCGGCAAGACGGTTCAGCATGCTGATCATCGGCGTGAGTCCGACCCCCGCGCTCAGCAGAACGACCCCGCGGGTCGGATGTTCGGTGAGCGAAAATCGCCCTCGCGGAGTGAGAACCGCGAGCCGGTCGCCGACACGTATCCGGTCGTGAAAGTATGTAGAGGCGACCCCCGGCGGCGACACCCCGTCAAAAGACGCCTCTCGCTTGATGCTCAACCGATAGTACGAGGCGCCGGGCCGGTCGGATAACGAGTACGTACGGACGACCGTTCCGTCGGGCCCCGGCACGTAAACGGTCAAGAACTGGCCGGGTCGAAACTCGGGCAGGGGCACATCACCGGTAGGCTCCAGGTAGAAGGAAGTAATGACGTCGCTCTCGCGCACGATTTTGCTGACCTCTACTTCTCGCAGACCCTTCGACGCGGTTTTGGCGTTGCGAAGCCGCTCTTCGAACGATTCCTTCCAACCGTGACTGAGGGCCGCGATGGACAACGCGCGTCGGGTTCCGGCGAGATCGGAAGTGCTAAAGTAAAGCAGATCGTTCACCGCGCGCACGCTCATGCCGTTCGGGTCGCGGCCGAGGAGCTCGAACCGGTCTCCTGCGCCGACCTCGCCTTGCTGCCGAACCCGAAGGTAAAAGCCGACGCGTCCGCTGCGACGGAAGCGGTCCTGAAAGCCGTCGATGCCCATCTTGAGCGCGAGCTTGAAGCAGGGAACCCGAGGCTGCGAGACCTCGACCACCGCCGTCCCCAGCCGATAGACATCGCCGACAAAGACCTCGTTGTCGCTCATTCCGCTTACGGTCAGGTTCTCGCCGAACTGGCCGGGCGAAAGGTCGTCGCGACCCAGCGCCTCCTGCCAGTAGAAGTAATGGTCGTTTGAATAGACATAGACGGCGCGAAAAGCGCCACCATGGCCCCACAGATCCGCTTGACCGTCAGCGTCGAAGTTCAGCCAGCGAAGCCGGGCCTGGGACGGGACCGGACGCTTGAAGATCCCGGTGGACACCGTCTGACCGTCTCGCGTCGTCTCTCGCGGCAAGGATACGTTGACCGACAGGATCTCTCCTCCGACGGGGGGGGATGCAGCGACGAGGCTCGCCGGCGCCACAAAATCGGAGTGCGCCCCCACCCGATCGAAACGAGGACCGAATCCGTCCAGCTGGCTCGCCCGGTTGACGGTCAGCGAAAGCACCGCCCTCGCGCCGAAGAAGCGGCTGACGTGATGGGAGTCGACGAGGCGGGTGGCCGCGCCTTCGAAACCAACCGCGACCCCTTCCCGAAGGTTGAGTCCGATCCCCGTCACTGGCCACTCGGCCGAATCCTCCGCTTCGCTTCGGTCGACGAGCAAGACGTTGGTTTCGTGAGCGACCAGCGCCGTGCCGCTGAAGGTCACCGAGAGTACGAGCTCGCCGGCCACCGCACGAACGACCACGAACAGGTCGGCGTCGGCGAGCAGGGCACCTTGCGCCCGGTCGAGCGCGGTTGTGATTCGATGCGCCGGTTCAGAAGCGTCCGAGCGAAACGCCCAGCGATCGTTCGCTGTCGATACGCGGACATCGTCGCTCGTCACGTCGAGCTGAGGTCCGTCGGAACCGGTCTCCGTATAGCGGCCGGCGACGCGCAACAGGGTCCCGGTCTGCGGCACGAACCCGATCGCGACGCCGGCGGTTCCTTCCTGGATCTCGGCGCCGCGGGCAAGAACGGCACGAAGGCCGTTCGATACCGTCGACTCGAACGCGGCAACCGCAGACAGCTGCGGTCGACCTCCCGCGCCCACCCAGCCGAGAAGGCGAAACGGTGCTTCCGCGATACGACTTACGTTGTCCGCCGAGATCATGTCGGCAGTATGGCCGGCGCCACGACGTTAGGGATAGGACAATTGTCCCGCAGGGCGATGCTGACCGAGGTCAAGGCGCTCATGCACAGCTCCTTGTGGGTGAAGTCGCCGGCCAGCGTCTGAACCTTACACAACACACCTTTGTCGCAGACCCTCGACGACTCTCCATCGACGGTGCGAACGGTTTCGACGAGCTTCTGTTCGAAGTCTTTTCTCTCCCGATCGGCTTGTCGTCGGTTCTCTTGGCCTGCGCGCAGCGTCCGGGCCAAGATCATCGCTTGCTCATGGCGAAGGCAGGCGGAGGGGATCGCCTCTAATCGTTCCGCCACTCGCGCGAATGCCGGGTCCCTGAACAGACACCAACAAGCAGCGCCGTCGCCACTCGAACCCCGCTCTTCGTTTCGAAGCGCACGGGGTTACGTTACATGGGACATCTCGGGGTGTCATCGGCCCGGTTCAGGCCCCGACCCAGGGGTCGGACAATCGGCTACGCGAGGGATAATCCCGCGGTTGTCGATCGCTGCGCTCTAGCGCCCACGAGCGCCGGCGGTTACTCCCAAGGCATGGTTCGGATCGGCTCGATCCTTGCGGCCGCAGTGACGTTGGTCGCGTGCGGTCCTTCGGCCAGCACGCCCAACGAATGGCGGTCGACGCAAAGCGGGGTGACCGTCGAAGTCACCACCGCTCCGTTCTCGCTGGTGATTCGCGGCCAAGACGGCCAGGAGGTTCTTCGCCTGTTCGATGGTGTGGGCGCCTATGGGCCCCTGGCGGCCACCGTCGACGAGCCGAGGTTCTTCGATCAGGTCGTTCCCGGCTGGGACGGATATGAGGCCAACGAGGGCGAGTCCATCGCCGCCGCGGATCCTCAGCTGGAAGGCGTGAGCAGCGATGAAGTCACGGTTCGGTTTCGCAAGCCCCTCGATGCCACGTTGCGCGTCATCCATCGCGGCGACCGTGTCCGCTTCGAAGCGCAGACGGAGTCCCTCGTTCCCCATGCGCCCGAGGGACCACGAACCAGAGCCAGCGTCGCGTTTCACCTGCGGGACGACGAGCAGTTCTTCGGGCTCGGAGAACGGACGGCCACCGTGAATCACCGCGGTTGGTCGCTGTATAACTGGTGTGAGGAAGGCGGCCTCGGCGCCGGCGAGGGTGAGCCGCCTGGCCCTTCCAACCCCTATCCGAACGGGGTCTCCATGACCAACTTCCCCATCCCTCTCGTTCACTCCAGCGCCGGCTACGCCCTACACCTCGATACGACCTATCGCAGCGAGTTCCACCTCGGCAGCGAGGTCGACGACGCATGGCGGATCACCGTCGACCGCAACGCGTTCGCGTTCACGGTGTACTCGGACCCGAGCCCTCTCCGCAACCTCGACCTTTACACTCAAGATACAGGTCGACCGATCCTCCCTGCACCGTGGGTGTTCGGCCCTCGACGACGTCTTAGTCTGGGCGACACGGCGTTCGGTGAGCCGGAGTGGCAGGTCCTGCGGCGCCGCGGCGTGCCGACCACCAGCCTCGACGACAACGTGCACTTCTTACCCGCGCTGTCCCACGTCGGCCGGGAGGCCGAGCTGCGCGACTGGGTCGACACCCTTCACGCCCATGGCTTCAAAGTGATGGCGTACAACAATCCCTATGTATCGACGCTGTCGGAACGAGCCCGGGCCGACGTACAAGCGGGCATCGAGCGAGGCGTTCTGCTTCGGGACGAAGCCGGCCTGATCGCCGAGACGTTCTTGATCTCGGGATCCCCGGAGACGATCGCGACCATCGATCTGACCCTGGCCGAAGGTAAAGCCTGGTTTCAATCGTTGCTGAGGCGAACCCTGGACCTCGGCTACGACGGCTGGATGCACGACTTCGGCGAGTACGTGAAGCGGGGCTGGCGAGCGGGCGACGGCCGCCGAGGCGACGAGCTACACAACGCGTTTCCGGTCTTATCCGCGCAAGCCGCGTACGAACTGCTCGAGCGTGAGCGCCCCGGTAACTTTCACTTCCACGTCCGCGCAGGGTACAGCGGCAGTCAGAAGTACGTACCCGCGGTGTGGAACGGCGACCCGGAAGCGACCTTCGATCCGACCCAAGGCCTGCCCGCCTCGCTGTTTGCCGGCGTCAACATTTCGATGTCCGGCATCGCCTACTGGGGTAGCGACATCAGCGGCTTCAAGTGCTACACCGACGACCCCCGCGACAAAGAAATGTACCTGCGCTGGGCTCAGCTAGGGGCGGTATCACCGATCATGCAGAGCCAGAGCGCGTGTGCGAACGTCGCTGGTCGACGGCAGAAATGGACGCTGTGGAGCGACGACGAGACGGTCGACGTCTACGGCCGGATGGCTCGCCTCCACACGCGCCTGCAGCCCTACTTCTCGCTGCTGGCCCGCACCGCCCACGAGACCGGTGCGCCCCTGATGCGCCATCCCTTCCTGCTCTTCCCTCGGATGCCCGAGGCCTGGTCAGTGCGAGAAGCGTTCTTTCTCGGCGACGCCCTGTACGCTGCGCCCGTCGTGAGGCGCGGACAACGCGAAAAGACGGTGTGGCTGCCCCCCGGCCGCTACGTCGAATGGAACGAACAGCGCGCTTTCGACGGCGACCAGGTGATCACCGTCCCCGCGCCCCTAACCCGACTCCCGTTGTTTCTGGTCGAGAATCGGATCGTCCCTCTGCTCGATCAATCGATCGAGACCCTCGCCGAAGCGACGGTGTCCGACGTGGTGACGCCGTCGAAGGTCGACGACCGGCTCGACGCGGTGGTGTTCATGACCGAAGGAACGACGACCCGGACCCTGGAAGACGGAATCGAGCTCACGATCGAGCGGCAGGCCGAAGCCGGGGCCAACGCGACCGCCGACCTCACCGCGGTCGAAGCCGGCGCGCTGGCGGACTGCTCGTCGTGCTTCAACGACGCTCCGGTCACCGACCGGGCCGGCGGCGCCGTTGGCCGCCTTCGCATCAATACCGACACCGCCGACTCATCGGATCTGCGCTTTGGGCGTTTCCGCCTTCGGCACCGGGCTAACCGGCCGGTGCGCATTCGATGGGACGTCTATTATCCGTAGCCGCGGCCGGCGTTCAGTCGGATACCGCCGGCTCGTCCTGCAAGGAGCGATGAACAAACTGAATGCACACCGAGCCTTCGCCGACCGCCGACGCCACCCGCTTCACGGATCCGGATCGAACGTCGCCCACGGCAAAGACGCGAGGCAACGACGTTTCGTGGAAGTATGGGCGGCGAGGCAGGGGCCAGCCGGCGTCTGTCAGCGCCTGTTCATCGATGTCAGCGCCGGTCTTGATAAAACCTTTGGCGTCCAGCGCGATCGCCGCGCCCTCGGTAAAAGACGTCGAAGGCGACGCGCCAACGAAGACGAACAGGTGGTCGACCTCCTCCTCGCGCGCCTCGGCCGTCCGATTGTCGACCACCTGCATCCGCTCCAAGTGCCGCTCACCGAAAAGCGCCTTGACCTCCGAATGGCCGACGACCTCGATGTTGGGCGTCTTCTCGATCCGCCGTACGAGGTAGTTCGACATGCTCGAAGAAAGATCGTCGCGGCGAATGATGATGGAGACCTTGTCGGCGGCCGTCGAAAGATAGATCGCCGCCTGTCCAGCCGAATTGCCCCCACCGATGATCGCGACTCGCTTGTGGCGGCAGTGCATGTGCTCGATGTGTCCAGCGCCATAGTGAACGGACACCGATGCAAACCGATCGATGTTCTCGATGGGAAGCTGACGGTAGGTCGCCCCAGTGGCGATGACCACGGACCGAGCGCGGATCGCTTCGCCGGAGTCGAGGTCGATCCGGTAGTGGGACCCGTCGGCGCGCACCCCACAGACGTCCTTGGCCAAGACCATGCGGGCGCCGAACTTCTGTGCTTGCACGTAGCCGCGACCGGTGAGCGCCTGGCCTGAGATTCCCGTCGGAAACCCCAGGTAGTTTTCGATCCGAGAAGAAGAGCCGGCCTGACCGCCGAACGCGAATCGCTCGATGACTGCGGTCGACAGCCCCTCGGACGCCGCGTACACCCCCGCCGCGAGGCCAGCCGGCCCGCCGCCGATGACCGCCACATCGAGCAACGGAAGCCGTTCGGTCTTGGCGCCGATGCCCAAGCAGTCGGCGAGCTCGGTGATCGTTGGCGTCTCGAGAACGCGATCCCCGGACACCACGACCGGGTACTCGATGCCGTCGGCCAGCTGTAGTTGGCGGATATGGACGGCCGCCGAGGGATCATCGACGTCGACATGGCGGTGGGGCACGCCGTTACGCGACATGAACGCGCGCAGATCGACGGTGCGGCGGTCATCCTCCGGTCCGACGAGGACCACCGCCCCCGCTCGAACCGCATGTAGCCGCATCCGGCGCAGGATGAAGCTGAGCAGGATCTTCTCGCCCAGCTCCGGTTCGAGGGCGATCAGATCCCGGGTCCGTTCGGGACTGACGGCGATGGTCTCGAGGCGCCCCTTGGCCCGGCCGGACACCAGCGCACCTTCGCCGGCCATGGTGACCAGTTCGCCCCCATAGTTCCCCGCGCCGTGGGTGACGAGGCTCCGCTCCTCCCCCTCTTCCATCAAATAGATTTCGAGCTCACCCGAGACGACGAGGTGAAAGTCGACGCCGCGCGCCCCGACCGTCCACAGCACATCACCATCCGCAAAGGACCGGCGCTGGCCGTAACGAGCGACCGTCTCTCGCTCCGCGACCGACAAGATCGGATAAAGCTCGTGTGTTCGTTGCTCCGTTCCCGCGGCCCATATCGGCGTCGGGGGCGTTGACGATGCCATCAGGTAGACTTCCTCGGCTCGGCGTTCACTAGGTCCCACGTGTCCCAGTTCTGCCGGAGATGGGCAATCGACGTCGTCCCCGGAATGGCTACGATGTTATCGGCGCGCCTAAGGAGCCACGCAAGCGCGTCCTGCGCGGATAGCTCGGCGCCCGGACGCATCGGATGCGCCCCGAGGGGACCGTAGGGAATGAAGGCGATCCCCAGGCTCGCCGTATAGTCGACCAGGGCCTCATCTTCGCGCTCTACGAGGTTCAGCCGATTCTGAACACTGGCCACCGACGCGACGGACCGCGCCTGGTCGAGCTGGGCCCGAGTCACGTTCGACAAGCCGATGTGCGCAATCCACCCGCGAGCCTGCGCTTCGGCCAGCGCTTCGACCGACCGCTCGATCCCGACTTCGGCGTCCACCCGGTGGAGCTGAAACAGGTCGATTCGATCCCGCCGAAGATTGGACCGGGCTTGGTCGATCTGACGCAGGAGCGTCTGCGGGCGCCCGTCGACGACGATCTGACCCGGTCCGCTCTTGTCGACCCCGCCCTTCGTGGCCACGAAGGCATCCCGGCCCTCGAGGGCCTCCCCGAGAAGCTGGTCGACGGTCTGCGGTCCGTAGGCCCAGGCGCTATCGAAGAACCGCACCCCGAGCGCGTGGGCAGTACGCACCAGCTCGATGCCTCCCTTCGGGTCGCGGTAGGGCCCGAAGTTGCCGGGCTGCCCGCTGAGCCGCATGGCCCCGTAACCCAAGCGGTCAACGTCTTGGGTGCCGAATCTGAACGTGCGCGAGATGTGTTTGTCGTGCATGGAGGCCACCTTGCCCCGGGGAGCCGTCATCCGGTAGACGAATGAAAAGAGGTACAGTTATACGTTCTGCGCATGAGCAAACGCCTGGATCGACTCGCCCTGTTGGAGACGTTCGCCCGCATCGCGCGGCGGGGCTCCATCAGCGCCGCCGCTCGCGACCTGGGGCTTTCGC
Organism: Myxococcota bacterium; assembly: GCA_028289325.1. GTDB lineage: Bacteria > Myxococcota > Kuafuiibacteriia > Kuafuiibacteriales > Kuafuiibacteriaceae > JANQQN01. Next base: position 52,993 of record JANQQN010000259.1, read on the forward strand.
AAGCATCGGCCAGTCGGCAGCTGGCGGAGCTGGAGACCCGGCTCGGTGTGCAGCTGATCCGGCGATCGACGCACGAGCTGTCGCTGACCAGCGAAGGCCACCAATGCCTGGCCGACGCCGACGCCATTCGCGGCGCGTGGGACGCCCTCGAGGAGCGCTTCCGAGAGGACCAACCCGGCGCCCTTCGCGGCGCCATCCGGGCCGTGGTCCCGGTTGCGCTCGGGCAGCTTCACTTGACCGCGGCCGCCGTCGACTTTCAGCGTCGACACCCCGAGGTTTCCGTAACGTGGACGCTCGACGACGAAGAGATCCGCTTCACGGAGATCGGCTGCGACATCTGGATCAAGATCGGCCGCCCGAAAGATGAGCGCCTCATCGTGCGGTCGATCGCGACCATCGAGAGGATGGTGGTCGCATCGCCGACCTTGCTCGCGTCCGGTCGAATCGGTCGGCCTCAGCAGCTCGCGTCGATCCCGTGTGTAGCGTTGGCCCCGTTCGAAGGTCACCGCATGACCCTGACCTCCAAACGGGGGGCCAAGGCGATGGTGGCGGCCACCGCCTCCTTCGTGACCGACAACATCTTCGCGGCCCACCAAGCCGCGGTGCAGGGTATCGGCTTCGCCGTCATGCCCCGCTGGTTCATCGCCGAGGACCTCCAACACGGACGGCTGGTTGACCTGCTGCCGACGTGGCGCGCGCCGAAGTTGACGTTGTCCGCGGCCCTATCCCCCGCCGGACGACGGTCGAAGCGGCGGCAACTGTTCCTCGCCCATCTGTTGGATGCCCTGCGCCAGGTAGACGGCATGGATCCGCAGCACAAGTGATCCCGTTTCAGCGTCACAGTGCTCCGCGCGCGAAGCACTGACGATGCATGAGAGCTCCCTTTATTTCTTTTTGCCTATTGTCTTCCTTGGCTGTCGGCGCGCTCACTTCGAGCGCATCTGCCCAACCACCGACCGTGGGCAACACCGGCGTATTCGTCAACCGACAGCAGCTCCCTCGAGCGACCCTCGACCTACTCAAGCGACAGCTGGGTATCACCATGACCCCTGGTCACCATTGGTACGACCGGATGACCGGCGCCTGGGGCTTCGTCGGCGGCCCCGCGGCCGGATTCATCCCGCCTCGCCTGAACCTGGGCGGCCCGCTGTGGCGTCAAGCTTCGAAGGGCAACACCGGCGTGATCGTCAACGGGCGCGAGCTGCATTGGCTCGATGTCGCCGCCCTGCGGGGCTACGGCATCCCCGTGCGCCGCGGCCGCTACTGGCTCAATGCAATGGGCGTCGGCGGTTACGAAGGCGGACCGCCGCTGTTCAACCTGGCCCAGCTCGCGCGCCGACGGCCACCGGCGCGACAGGGCGGACGTCGCCGCAGCGCGCTTTCGTCCTGGGACCTCACCGGAGTCAAGGTCTACTGAATACCGGGCGGGCGCGCTCGCCGAACCTCGCCGGGGGTGCTTCCCGTCCATCCCTTGAACGCGCGCTGAAACGCGCTGGCCTCGGAGAATCCCAGCCCCTCCGCGACTTCGGCCACCGAATGCCCCTGCGACAACAGGTTCACCGCCCGGTCTCGGCGCAGCTCGTCGCGAAGCTGTCGAAACGACGTTCCGTCGGCTCGAAGGTGGCGAGCCAACGTCGCGCGGGCCATGCCCAGCGCTTCGGCAACGTCGGCGAGTCCCAGCCGCCAGGTGGGGTCTTGGGACAAGGCGAGTCGAACCCGGGACTCGAGCGACCGGCGCGGCGGCTGGGCCAGCAACGACGGATAGCTCGCCGTGCGGACCCATTCGTCGGCCTCATCTCGGCTTCGCCGCAGCGGCAGCTCCAGCTCGGCGCGGTCGAACCGCAGATAGGATCGACCCGCGACCAGCCGTGGCGAAACGCCGAACAGATACCGCGCTTCGGACGTGAACGCCCCGAACCGACGATCGAGACCAACCTCCAGCAAGGACAGCGACTCGCCGCACAGCCACGCCGACGTTCGCCACGGAGACAACAGCATGGTGAGGGTGAACAGAAGAGATTCGGTCTGGGGGCCACGTCGGGCGGCGAGGCCGAGAACCACATCGCTCTGCCCGGTCTCGACAGTCCACGGCGCCCCCCGGTCGAAGAGCCCGTAGATCTCGTTTCCTGCGATGAGAAGGCTTCGAACGGTCGGTAGCTGGGTCGCTAGGCGAACGAAGGACGCAAATGTGCCCCGCGGCACCGGGCGGCGGAGGAGCCCATGAACCTCGTCGTCTCGTGCGCGCACCACGAAGTGATGGAGTCGCTCGAACTGGGCCGGGCTGACCCGCAGTCCCTGCGCGGCCAGAATCGCGGGTCCGATGTCCGCGTGGTCGAGCGCCTGCTCTCGCTCGTCCTCGGCCAGGGGCCTCACCATCTCGGCCACCAATCGCCCAGGAATCGTGGCGTGAGCGATTTGGTCAGGTGGGTCGAGTCGAGTCGTCATGTCTTCACTGGCGCCGATGAGCGACGTTGTCGGCGATGAGTGACAAGATCTTCGCCGATGTCGGGACGTACGGCAAAACGGACCTCGCCGCTCGATATCGGTCCACGGCGGGCAGCCAGACCGCCGTCAACGCCGACCTCCTCGCCGAGCTGCGCCACCAGCTGGACCGCGACGGCTACGTCGTCGTCGAGGGGGCCATTTCGGATGAACAGATCCACACCATCAAGACCGCGGTCGAGCCGCTGTTCGACCACCCGGGCGGCCGAAACAACTTCGAAGGGTTCAAGACCCGGAGGCTGTACGCGGTGCCGGAGAAGACCGACGTTTGCGACCCCCTCGCCGAACACCCGCTCGCGCTCGGGTTACTCGACGGACTCTTCCGCCCCAACTATCTGCTGTCGCAGCTTCAGGTCATCGACATCCGCCCTGGCGAGGCCGCTCAGCCTCTGCACTGTGATGACAGCTTCTATCCGTTCGCGCGCCCTCGACCGCCCCTCGGCGCAGCGACGATCTTTGCCCTCGATGACTTCACCGCCGACAACGGCGCCACGGACATCATCCCTCGCAGTCATCTTTGGGATGATCGGATTCCCAGTCCTGACGATCGCCGGCAGCCTTGCGTGATGCCCGCCGGGTCGATGCTGTTCTTCCTCGGCACGCTGTGGCACGGCGGCGGCGAGAATCGCACCCCCGCCCCGCGGATGTGCGTCACCGCGCAGTATTGCGAGCCATTCCTTCGCCCCCAGGAGAACTTCGGGCTGAGCGTGTCCAGAGCGCGGGCGGCGACGAAGAGCGAGCACATGCTCCGACTGTTGGGGTACAGCATCCATCCCCCGTTTGTCGGCATGGTGGACGGCAAACACCCCAAGCGGCGGCTCGAGGAACACGAGCCCTCGCGTTGACCCACTCTCTGACGCCCTCGCCTCCATAGGGGTATGAACAGGCCCCTGATCGCGGTGCTTACCGCACTGTTCGGCAGTATGGCGGGGTGCGGTGGCGCCGAATCCAACCCCGACGCCTCGCTCAATATCGCGCTCGACCTCGGCGGCCACCGCGTATTCCAAGGCGGCGCTATCGTGGCCACCTCCACCGAGACCTGTCCCGTCCCCGCCTGCCGCCGATGCCCCGACGATTCGTTCGCCGACGTCATCTATCCGGCCGACACATCCACCGCGGTCGCGGTCATCTGTTACCCGACGCGGGCCCGAACCCTCGTCGTGACCGACGACGGCAACCTCAATATCAACGCGCGCGGGGCAACGATCACCATCGACCTGTCTCAGGTCGCGAACGACACCTTTCGCGGGGACGTCAGCGTCAACGACGTCGCGTCGGCGACCATCTACGGGGGCACGTCGACCCGGACCCTCGTGCGAGGAAACCTCAATCTTCACGCGGGAGATGTCCGGGTGGTGAACCTCGATATTGCCGGCGATGTCAGCTTCAACCACAACCGTCACCAATCCGCGCTCGTGGACTCCGTGGTCCGGGGCAACCTCAACGTCCACGTTCCGGAGTTCGTGGCCGTCAACGTCGACGTATTCGGCGATCTGAACGTGAACCGAGCCGACTCGGTCCTGTCGTCGGTGGGATTTGCCAAGAACGTCAATATCCACGGCCGACCGCGTTTTTGCGAACGTCTGGGTCCATTCGACGACCTCGATGCCGACGGTGTGGTCGACCCCGATGAGCGGGCGCCGGGATCGTGGTGTCCGTGAGGACCGGTCTTTACTCGCGCCGCCGCCCGACCAGGAGCCCACGTCGAGCGCCGATCCCTTCCTCACGCCAGTCGCACGCGAAGCCCGCGGCCTCGAAGGTCGCGGCGATGGTTTCGTGTGGACACAGCCACAGCTCGTGGCGGTCGATGAAGTATCGAACGCCTTCCTGACGGCGGGTCACCAGCCAGTGAAAGTCGATCACCGCCATGTCGTCCCGTCGCTGGGGGACAGCGGCCCGACATAGCTTCAGTGCGTCGGATTCATATGTATCCTGAGCCGTTCGGCCAGGTTCGAAATCGTCGGGGCTGACCCAGGGCTCGACGAGGAGAACACCACCGGGCGCCACCGCGCGGGCGAAGCACTCGGCCGCCTTCGCCAAGACTTCGGGGCCGTGAAGATATCCGAGCGACGAGAACAGGCACAACACGGCGTCGTAGGGCGTCGACACCGAGAAATCTGCCATGTCCGCGATGAACAGGTCGGCGCCGGGCACCCGGGCTCGGGCCCGGGCGAGCATGGCCTCGCTGCGGTCGAACCCCGCAACCGCGTACCACGGCTGAAGGTGCGCGAGGTGCGCGCCGGTTCCGCAGGCCGCATCGAGCACCCGGGCGCCGTCGGGCACCCCGAGCTCCTGGAGAATGGTCCGCAGCTTCGCCGCCTGCTCCGGGTAGCCGAAAGACGCATAGATCAGGTCGTAGAACTCCGCCCACGCGGCGTACGGGTCCGACGCGGGACGCCTGCCGTCCGATCCGCTCATTCCGCTGTCGGTGCTCATTCGCGATATGTACCGCGTCGACAGGCGCGCGAGCAATCCGAACCGCCGTCGCGCGAGGCCGCTCGGCAGGCTATGCTGTCCGGGTCGAGAGGAGTCGCCGTGCCACACTCATTCACCCAGGGACTGCACGAAGTCGCGGAGGGAACCTTCGCTTATCTCCAACCGTCGGGGGCGTGGGGGCTATCCAACGCCGGGTTGATCGTGGATGGCGATCAGAGCCTGCTCGTCGACACCCTCTTCGATCGCCGACACACCGAGGTCATGCTGGACGAGATGCGCCGGGTCGTCGGCCGTCCGGCCGAACGCATCGATACCGTTCTCAACACCCACGCCAACGGGGATCACTGTTGGGGCAACGAGCTGGTGCGCGAGGCCCGCATCGTCGCCTCCACCGCGTGCAAAGAAGAAATGGCCGCCTTTCCGCCCAGGCGCCTGGCGCTGTTGATGACCGTGGCCCGTACGATCTCCGCCCTCGGTCCCCTCGGCACGGGCATCGGCCGCATCGCCGCCGCGGTGGGGCTCAAGACCGCGGCCGACCTCGTCAAGGCGGCCCCTTTCGTCGCCGAGGCCTTCGCGGACTTCGACTTCTCGGGCATCGAGCTGGTTCTTCCCAACGAGGTCTTCGACGGCCACACCACGGTCACCGTCGGGGATACGACGGTCGAGCTGTACGAGGTCGGGCCCGCCCACACCCGCGGCGACGTGATCGCCTATGTTCCCTCGAAGCGGATCGTGTTCACCGGCGACATCCTGTTCGCCAACGCACACCCGATCATGTGGGAAGGGCCGTCGGACAACTGGGTGGACGCCTGTCATCGAATATGCGCGCTCGACGTTGACGCGGTGGTCCCCGGTCACGGCCCGATCACCGACACCCAAGCCGTCGCCGACACCGGCCGATACCTGGAACGACTTCGGGCCGAAGCCAAGCTGCGCTGGCAAGCGGGCATGAGCCCCCAAGACGCCGCCCGGGACATCGACCTCGGTGAGTTCGCGGAGTGGACGGAGAGCGAACGCGTGGTGGCCAACGTTCACGCGTTGTATCGCGAACTCAAGTCCGAACCGCGCGGTGACGACACCATCGCCTTGTTCAGCGAGATGGCCCAGCTCGCCGCGACACGATCGTAGGCGGCCGGAACGTGGAGCAGCTGACCATCACGTTGACCACGCGTGCGGACCGCGTCGTCGGTGCCCAGCTCGCGTCGACCCGCCGCACGAGCTTGACCCACGGCTTTCGCGGGCAGCGACTCGCCGCGGCGCTCGAGGCCGTGCCCAAGCTATTCCCGCTGTGCGGTCGCGCCCAGCAGCTGTCGGCGACGCGGGCCGTCGAACGGTCTGCGGGCTGGCGCCCGGCCGAGGGACACATCCACGCGCGTCGGCTGCTCCTCGAGGCCGAGGCTCTGGAGACCCACGGCCGCACCCTCTGGGTGGACGCCGCGCCTCTCCTGGGGCGGACGCCGGACGTCCAACGGTGGGCGGATTGCCGCCGAGCCAATGCCCGGCTCGCGGCGGCGCTCTATCCGGGCCTCGATGGGCTCCGTCCAGGGGCGGGCCCCCTTCGCCCCGAGCGAGCGGCGGTCCTGGAGAGCCTGGAGATGATGCGAAACGCCTGGGTTCTCGACCTGCCGCCGCTCGACCTGGCCGACCCGAGCGAGGTCGCGGCGTGGGCCCAACGTCGCGACGGCGTCGGCCCCGGCCTCCTTGCCCACCTCACCGCGCGGAACTGGACGGGGCTCAGCATCGAGTCGAAATGGGCTCCGCACCTCGAGCCAGACCGGATCGCTCAGGCCCTCGCCGCGAACCCCGGTCGCTTCGCACGCGTGCCCACCCTCGACGGCCAGCCGGTCCAGGTTGGCCCGCTGGCCCAGCTCGACGGCCATCCCCAGGTGGGGCCGATCGTGCACGCATGGGGCCGCGGTCTGGGCGCGCGGTGTTGGGCGCGCCTGATCGCGGCCCGCGAACACTTCGATGCCGCCATCCGCGCCATCGAACAGCTCGTCCCCGCCGAGCCGTTCGGAGGCCCGGCGCCGGAGGCCGGCGCCGCCATAGGTACGGCCGCCACTGCCCGTGGCCCGCTGTTTCATTATCTTCAATGGTCGGACCATCGGGTGGACACCTGGTACCGAATTGCACCCACCGAATGGAACCTTCACCCCGATGGCGTCGCGACCAAAGGCCCCGCAGGATGGCCGGCCGACGAGGCCGAGCTTCGGTGCCGTCATCATCTGATCGCGCTGGATCCTTGTGTTCCAGCTCAGGTCGTCGTGAAGGACGAGATGTCGTCCGACGAAGGACTCGCCTGAACCCCGCCCGCGCCTCGACGGAGCGCCCGTCCCACCGCGGCGAGAAGGTCGTCGCGGCTCAGCGGCTTCGGAAGGACCTCGAAGAACAGGTCTTCGCTCGATGGAGGCACGTCGGCGCGGTATCCGGTCAGGAGCAAGATCGGCAGCGTCGGCCGTAGCCGCCGCGATTGTTCGGCGAGCTGAACCCCCGACAGCTGGGGCATCGTGAGGTCCGTCAACAGCAGGTCGAAGGTGGACCCCGGGTCCTCGAGCAGAGCCCGGGCGCGCGGCGACTCGGTCACCGCGGTGACCCGATAGCCGTGTCGCTCGAGGATCGCTCGACACACGTTGGCCAGCGCCGGTTCGTCGTCGACGACCAAAATCGATTGGCCGATCCCGGTCTCGATGTCGTCTCGGCGGCGAGCCGCCGCCGTCGGGGCATCGACGACCGGCAATACGACGTCGAATCTCGCTCCGCCCATGGCCCCCGCCTTCGTGTCGATGTGTCCTTGGTGGGCCCGCACGACGCCGTGCACGATCGACAGCCCGAGCCCCGTTCCTTTTCCTCGGGGCTTGGTGGTGAAGAACGGATCGAAGATCTGATGCTGAATCGCAGGGTCGATCCCCGGCCCTGAATCGCTGACCGCGAGCCGAGCGAATCGGTCGCCCGCCGCGAAGGCCCGGAGCCAAGCCGGCGGTTCCGCGCCGACGTCGAGGGTCACGGTCACCGTCCCCTCTTCGTTCATCGCATCCACGGCATTGTTGACGAGATTGACGACCACTTGGGTCAGCTGGGTATGGTCACCGCGGACCCAGACCGGCGATGGTGACACCACCACATCCAGGGTCACCGTCGACGGCACCGATGCGCGGACCAGGCTGAGGGCCTCGACCACACACCGGTCCAACCGCAGAACCTCGTACGACTGGGAAGTACACCGGCTGAACGTCAGCAGCTGCCGTACCAGGTCTCGAGATTTCGCCGACGCGTTCAATACCTGTTCCATGCTCTTTCGAGCCGGATGATCCGAGGCCAGATCGAGCAGCGCGAGCTCGGTGTAGCCGATGCTGGCCGCCAGCATATTGTTGAAGTCGTGGGCAATACCGCCGGCGAGGCGGCCGATCGCGTCTTGTTTCTGGAGGTGGAGGACCTGCTGCTCGAGCTCCTTCTTGTGCGCCTCTCGGGCCCGCTCGGAAGTGACGTTGCGGACGGTACCGGTCATCACGCCTCGTTGGCCGTCGACGGTCTGCGGCGGCGCGAGCTCGTATGTGAAGACCTGCGGGGGCTCACCGTTGACCTCGACGTCGATTCGAACGCTGGCCGAAGACGTCTTCGCCGCATCCAGCGTGGCCCGGACGCGCTCGGGCGCGGCGAACAGCCGAAGATGGTCCTCGAGGGATTGAACCTCGGTCGTCGGATCGACCCCCAACAGCCGCGCCGTTTCGCCGTCGAGATACACGCGTTCGTACGGCGGTCGAAGCTCCACGCTGCCGATCCCCGACAGTAGTTGCGCCCGTCGCAGGGCGCGCTCTCGCTGCCGTACAGTTCGGTGCTCCCGGCCCAGGCGCCGAGCCAGCCACACGATGCCCAACCCGAGCACCACGGTCACCGCGATCAGCGCCCCCGTAAACCATCGCCCGCGCGGCGGAGGAGGGCGCCGCAGCGCCCAGCTGGCCGTGATCCGCCGTAGTTCCTCATCACTGGTGTTTCGGATCGATCGGTCGATCAGGGGAACGACCGGCGCCCACGCCGGCTGGAGCGCGGTCACCGCGCCGCGAGGCCCTCCGAGGCGAAAAGCGAGCTTCACGTCGGTCGCGCCCACTGCGGAGATCGCGGCCCGCGCGATGGGCAGGTATTCGAGCCACGCATCGGCCCGCCCCGACCGGACGCGCTCCAGCGCCGCCCCGGCGTCGACTTCGGGAATGAACGTGACGTCGGCATTACGCGACAGGAGCGCGTTCACTTCGCCGTACTGCGGGTGGCCGACGAGCCGCTGCCCAACCACGTCGTCCGCGCTTGCCCAAAACTCGGCGTCACTGCGGGCCACGGCCACCATCGGCAGATCGATCATCGCTCGGGTGAAGATCAGCGGCTCGATCTGGCTCGGGGGGCGGAAAAGAATGAAGCCCAGACCGTCGTATACGCCCCGCTGGGCGTCTCGCTTGACCTTGGGCCAATCGTCTTCGCCCTCGAAGATCGGCGTGAGGCCCGCGCGCTGCAGATGGTGGCGGACGATGCGCAGCGCGAGACCATCGAAGCGGCCGCCCGTCTGAACGGCCAGGGGCTCCCAGTGAGACGCGCCGAGCCGGATGGTCGGATGATCGGCGATAAATGCGAGCTGGGCGCGATCCACGACCGGCCGCGCGCCCGCGTCCAGCAGCAACTCGTCGGCCCCCACCGACCGCTCAGCCCCCGCGATGCGAGCCGAGCTGGGCTGCAGCCGGTCGATGGCGCGATCCAGCCGATCGAGAGACGCGGCATGCTCGGCGCGGGCGTAGACGTGCTGCCATCGGAACCACAGCCGCCGTCGAGCGAGATTCTCCCTCGAGCGCCCCCCGAGGCTGCGGTTCGTCACCACCACGTCGACCTTGCCCGACGCCAACCAGGTCGGCGCGTCGCGGGAGGGGACGATCGCCGCCGACGAAGGCTGCCACGACCGAATCGCGGACAGCTCATCCCCGACGTCCGTGACGATGCCCACCCGGCGACCCGCCAGCGCCCGAGCATCGTCGATCGGCGACCGGGCCAGCGATACCGCGACCACATAGCGGCGGTTCACGGGACGGGTGAACCGCAGCCCGAGGTCGTCATAAAACGGCGCCGGCCCCACGAAATCGACGTCGCTGCGCTTCAGCCGCTCGATGCAGTCCAGGTTGTCGGCGCAGGGCAAGAACGTGATCCCGCGCCCTGCCGTGCGGCCCAGCTCCCGCCACCAGTCGACGTAGAGCCCCTGGACCGTGGAGCCGGTGGCGGTCGTCGTCGACAACGCCACTCGCGAAAACGGCAGGTCGTCAGCCAAGACCCCTACTCGCCAAGAGGACTCGGCGAACGCCGGCGTGGCTACGGACAGGCCATGCCATCCGCACACGAGTCCGAGCACGACGCTCACTCGGGCCCCCCACTCACCGCGCTCCGATCGCACCCAAATGGTGGATTATCACGTTCTCCGTGAATGACTCACTGCCGTGAACACTTCCTTGCGGCGGGTTGGCGCCCCAGCGTCCCAAGCGCGGACGAAGGGGATGTCTCCGCGACTTGACCTGGTTTTTGTCCTACCGCAAAGGCAACCTTGCGGATTGTTTGTCATATCTTGATCTTGATACGATGCTCGCATCCGCTCGCCGTACGCACGAAGCGCGGCGGCGCCGACGACGAGCCGGAGGAACTGATTCATGTCTCGCTACTTTTGTGTTCTCGCCTGTACCACCGTCCTGAGCTTGGCCGCCGCATGCCGAAGTGGCGGCGCGCCCGAACCAGCCCCAGTGAAATCCCGCTATCCCGACTGGGTGATGCGCGGCGGCGGCGCCGTCGGCGGACAAAAAAACGTCATCCAGGCCGTCGGCGCGGCGTCGGGGATCAAGAACCGTGCGCTCAGAATGAATGTGGCCCGCAATCGCGCCCGGGCCGAGCTGCAAAAGACTTTCGAGGTCTACACCGCGTCTTTGATGAAAGACTACGCCAGCAGCACCGCGACCGGCGACCTCAGCAACTCGTCCGAGGAGCAAATGGTGACCAGCGTGGTCAAGACATTCTCGGCCGGTGTGTTGCGCGGCGTGCAGATCACCAACATGTGGGAAGACGACCAGGAGAACACCACGTATGCGCTCGCGACCCTCGAGCTCGATACGTTTATGGAGAAGATCAACAAAGCGAACGAGCTCAGCGATCGGGTGAAGGAGCGGGTTCGTCGTTCCGCGGAGCGTTCGTTCGCGGATCTCGAGCGCGAAGAGGAAAAGCGCCAGAACCCCTGAGGGCGTGGCCCCGAACCGCCCTTCGCCAGCGCCGCTTTCGGTCGAAGTGCAGCCCGCGGACTTGGATCGCAATAACGAGCCCGAAGTCGGGGTGCATCGTCCCGCCCGACCCCTTACCAATGTAAGGTGGCCGATTTTTGGGAAGCCCGAGTCTCCGACTCATTGACTTTTGATTCGACGGAAGCGCTTGACGACAGGGCATCGGCCAATCCGTGGCTCGTCCTCGCCGGGCTCCTGGTCACCTATCTCGGGGCCTTGATCTTGCTCCTGCCGACGCTTCTCATGCTGGTTCTACCCGCATTCTTCGTCTTCGCGACGTTTATGGCCCTCGCATCGACGGGAGCCACGGTGACGGCGGCGATCGTCGAACGCAATCGCGGGATGGCCCATTTGCCCTCGGGGCTCTCGGCCCCTGACGCCGGCGCGCTGTCATTCGTATCGATCGAAACGACGGACGGCAGGCTGGCCTTCGCGGAGGCCAAAGGCCGCGCCGACCGGGGCCGGCGCGACGTATCCCGCGCCCTCACGCGACGGGGCTTTTAGCGCTTGAGATCTCAGGCCGTCGGACGAGGCGGCTCGACGAGCTTGAGAATCGACCGGGCTTCGGCGGGAGTCGCTGGATGCCGCCCGTGCTCGCGAGCGAGCTCCGCCGCGCGGGCGACGAGCGCGGCGTTCGATGGGGCCAAGGTCTGCTTATCCAGACGGATGTTGTCTTCGAGTCCGGTGCGCAGGTGACCACCGAGCTCCAGGCTCCAGCGGTTGACCTCGATTTGGTGGCGCCCGATGCCCGCCGCCACCCACGTCGCATCCGGCTGAAGCTCCTTGAGGAGCGAGACTTGGTACTCGAGAATGTCTCGCCGACCCGGGAGCGCGTTCTTCACCCCGAGAACGAACTGGACGTGTAAGGGGCCGTCGAGCACGCCGTCTCGAACGTATCGGTCCGCGTTGAACAGCATGGCGAAATCGAACACCTCGATCTCCGGTTTGATCCCGAACCCTCGCATCCGACCGGCGAGAGATTCGATGAGCGCGGGGGAGTTCTCATAAACGATGGTCGGAAAGTTGACGGACCCCGTGGCCAGCGAAGCCATGTCCGGACGACCCTCGAGCATCGCGCCTCGGGCGTCGCCGGACGACGAGCGCCCTCCGGTCGAGAACTGAACGATCATGCCCGGGCAGTGACGGCGGATGCCCGCCTGCACGGCCATGAACCGCTCGGGGTCAGCGCTGGTCGAACCGTCGTCGTTTCGAACATGAAGGTGAACGAGAGCTGCGCCCGCCTCGAACGCCTCATGTGTCGACTCGATTTGTTCAGCAACACTCATGGGGACAGCGGGATTGTCCGACTTCTTGGGGACCGACCCGGTGATCGCAACAGTGATGATGCAAGGCGTGCTCACCGGGCCAGCATCTCGTATTCGAGCCGGGACCGTCCATCAGATAATCCTCACCGCCACCCCCCTGCAGCACCGAGAACCGGTCGAATCCGGCGAAGACCAACCTGTCTCTGGGCAGTGGAATCCAATCCAGTTATCGTCGATGAATGCATCGAACCCGATTCGCTCAGGTACTGATCGACATTCCCGCCGCGGATTGGGACGGCGCGATCGATTTCTGGTCGAACGCGTTGGGTCGGACCCCGCTGCAGCCCCCGCGGGACTCCCCGCGATACGTCCGCTTGCCGGGACTCGGCGCCGCCCCCGACGTTCTGCTGCAGCGGATGGATGACGGCCCCGCGGAGTACCACGTCGACATCGAAACCGACGACGTCGAAGCCGAGGTTTCGCGCCTGATGGCGCTCGGGGCCACCGTAAAGCGACGGATCAAAGACTGGGTCGTCATGACCGCGCCGACCGGACACGTCTTCTGCGTCATCCCCGACGAGACGGGGCGCCTCGCCGCCCATGCGACCACCTGGTCGACGGACCCCAAATGATCGCCGAAAGAGTTGAGCACCGCCCGCGCCTAAACCCAATGCCGATCTCTTAGTCGTAAGGGTCCGATTTTGTTTTGATTTCGGGGCGCGGAGCAATCGCATCGCAAGCGATACTGCATTGCCCTTTGTGCTT
>JANQQN010000288.1 GCA_028289325.1 Myxococcota bacterium
GCCCCTCACTCGGGGCGAGGGGGTCATGGTCAACGAGAATTGCCGCTTTCTTCCCCACGTTCAGTCTTTGGACATCGGGGCCAAGGTCCGAATCGAGAATCAGGATCCCATCCTTCACAACACCCACGCGATCTATCGGGATCAGAAGATTACCGCGTTCAATATCGGCATGCCGCGAAAAGGGCAGATCGCCCGCAAGCGCGTCCGCCGTCCCGGGGTTCTGCGCGTACAGTGCGACTCGGGCCACACCTGGATGCGGGCCTGGATTCACGTCTTCGCGCACCCGTACCACACGGTGACCAACGAGCGCGGTCACTTCGAGATCAAGGATGTTCCCCCCGGCCAGTACACGCTTCACTTCTGGCACGAAAACTCCGGTCAGCAGTCGAAACCGATCACCATCGCCGGCGCCGAGACGACCACAAAGAGCGCACAGTTCGACCCTCGACCGCTCCCGCCCCGTCACGCCAAAGGGCTGGATTGATGAACCCGACCCCACCGTCCGTCGACCTTCCGGGCGTCGATTGGTCAGGGCAGGTCGACACGCTGGTCGAGGCCCACACCGACGGGCCCCACCGAGACGTGTTGGGTCTTTTGCTCTCCGTCAACGAGGCTTTCGGTTTTGTTCCTCGCAACGTCCTCGTCCACATCTCGGCTCGGGCCGGAATCCCGGTCGCCCGGTTGCTGGGCATCGTTTCGTTTTACCAAGCCTTCCGGCTCGAACCCCCCGGCGCGCATATCGTCCATGTCTGTCACGGGACGGCCTGTCACGTCGTGGGCAGCCCCGGGATCACGACGTATCTAGAACGAGCGTTGGATATCGACGCCGGGCAAACGACCCCCGACGGGCAGGTCACCTTGGCATCGGTCGCCTGCGTCGGGTGCTGCTCGTTGGCCCCGGTGGTGCGGGTCGACGGAGAGACCAGAGGCCGCGCGGGAATCCACGACGTGCGAGCACTGGTCGCCGAGGTGAAGCCTGAACGGTTCCGGGAGAGCGGCGAATGATCACCGTGCGGGTGGGCATGGGTAGCTGCGGTCTCGCCGCCGGTGCAGTGGGGGTACACAGCGCCGCCCGAGCCGTCGTGGCCAACCTCGGGCTGGATGCCGAGATCCGCACGGTGGGGTGTATGGGTCTTTGCCACCGGGAGGTCCTGGTGGAGGTCGTGACCGATCATCAGCCGCCCGCCCTGTACGGAGACCTCACCCCCGAGCTCGCGCGGTCCGTATTGCACCAACACCTCTCGACCGGCCGCCCGGTGACCGACGCCTTGGTCACCCCCGACGACGCCTCGCCCGAGCGAGGCGGCCAGGTCCGCATCGCGAGTCGGAACTGTGGTCGAGTCGATCCGACCTCCATCGACGACCATCGAGCCCGCGGCGGCTACAAAGCGCTGGGCGTCGCGCTGGCCCTGACCCCAGCCGAGGTCCGAAGCCGGATCGAGTTATCCGGCCTGCGCGGCCGGGGCGGCGGCGGATTCAACACGGGCAAGAAATGGTCTTTGGCCGCCTCGTCTCCAGATCCCACGCGGTATCTCATCTGCAACGCCGACGAAGGTGATCCCGGCGCGTTCATGGATCGCAACCTCGTCGAAGGCGACCCCCACGCGATCATCGAGGGCATGATCATCGCGGCGTGGGCGATCGGGGCCCACGAAGGTTTCGTATACATACGTTATGAGTATCCGCTCGCAGTGGAGCGCATGCGGGTCGCCATCGAACAGGCGCGCGGCGGCGGTTGGCTCGGCGACCAGGTCGCCGGCCGAGACTTCCGGTTCGACGTTCATGTGAGGACGGGAGCCGGAGCTTTCGTATGCGGCGAGGAGACCGCCTTGGTGGCGTCGATCGAAGGCCATCGAGGCATCCCCCGCCTCCGGCCTCCCTATCCCACCGCGCGAGGACTCCATGGCCATCCGACGTGCATCAATAACGTGGAGACCTTTGCGACCATCCCGTGGATCATCGAACATGGCCCCCACGCCTTTCGCGCCCACGGTACCGATGCGAGCCCAGGGACCAAAGTTTTCTCCTTGGCCGGCGACATCCGTCGCGGGGGCATGATCGAGGTCCCGCTCGGAGTGACGTTGAATCACGTCGTCAACGTCATCGGCGGCGGCAGCCCGCGGCCCATTAAGGCGGTTCAAGTAGGGGGACCGTCGGGAGGCATAGTTCCCGCTCGATTGCTCGACACGCGGCTCGATTACGATGCCCTCGCCTCGCTGGGCGCGATGCTGGGGTCCGGTGGTCTCATCGTCATGGACGAGCGTCGCTGCATGGTCGACGTGGCCCGTTACTTCACCGGCTTCTTACGCGACGAGTCCTGCGGGGCCTGCACCGCGTGTCGAGAAGGAACCTGGCACCTCTACCGGACTCTCGACCGGATCTGTCGAGGCGAAGGCCGACCCGAAGACTTGGACCGCGTCGAAGACCTCGCTCACCACGTGACCGCGGGCTCGATCTGTGGGTTGGGAAAGACGGCGCCCGCCCCCTTACTTACTACGCTGAGATACTTTCGCGATGAGTACGAGGCCCACGTCATGGACCATAAGTGTCCGGCCGGGGTCTGCAAGGCGCTGATCCGATACGACATCGATCGGTCGAACTGCGACGGCTGCCTGGCCTGTCATCGGGCGTGTCCGGCGGACGCGATTGACTGGGATTCCCGGATCCTGCCTCCGAGCATCGACCCCGAACGCTGCGTTCGGTGTGACGCCTGTCGGCAGGTATGTCCGTACGATGTCATAAAGGTGGTCTCCTGATGGCGAAAACGGTCGTCGTTGATGGTCTGCCGGTCTCTGTCGACCGCGAGCGTACGATACTGGCGGCCATCGCCGCCTCGAACAGCCATGTCCCCGTGCTCTGTCACGACCCTCGTCTGTCGCCGCGCGGAACCTGCGGTATCTGCGTGGTCGAAGCCCGCACCGGCCCTCGTTGGCACACCGTGCCGGCGTGCGCGACCCCGGTCCTCGACGTGGACGAGATTCGAACCCGATCCGCGGCCCTTCACCGCGCACGACGGTGGACGCTGTCCCTGCTGTTCGCTCGCCACAGTTCGGCGGCCCGGTTCTATCCTCAGCGCTTGGAGTCGGGGCATCCTTTGCCGCTGGTCTGCGCGTGTCGGGGCCACGCGAAGTGCGCGCTCCGAAGCGCCTGTCTCGAGATCAGGGCCATGCCGCGACCCTCCGAACGCGCCCCCATTGAAACCTCTCCCGTCCTTCTGAGAAGAGGCATCGAGCTCGACATGAGCAAGTGCATCGTATGCGACCGGTGCGTTCGTATCTGCCGAGAGGTCAAAGGCGTGGAGGCCCTCACCCTGTCCGGGCGGGGCCGGACGACAAGCCTCGTCTACGCCCCACCCGCGGACGACCAGCGAGCGGCCCGCTGTGATGCGTGCGAGGCCGGCGGCGCTCTGTGCATCGATACGTGCCCGACCGACGCTCTGCGGCGACCATCGAACCCCCGGCTCACGGTGGTCCCCTCATGAGCTACGCCATCACCGAGGCGTGTATCGGCTGCACCACCTGCGCGCGCCAATGCCCGACGGCCGCAGTATTCGGTCGGGTCGACGACCAGCATCGAATCGACGCCACCCTGTGCATCGCTTGCGGGGTCTGTGGATGGGTATGTCCGGCGAGTGCGGTCCTCGACGGCGCTGGCCGAGCCACGACCTACGTTCCACGCCACCGGCGGCCCCGGCCGGTCTTCGATCCCGATGCCTGCAACGGATGCGGTAAGTGTGTGGACATCTGCCCCTTTGGGGTGTTGGTCATCCACGGCCCTCGTTACCGAGGGCTGGCTCGTATCGCGACGCCCGACGCCTGCGTGAGCTGCGGGGAATGCGTATCGGCGTGTCCCCGCCGGCCGGCGGTGGTGATGAGGGTCGGGGATCAGCCCGCGCTGGCGTCTTTGGGCGGAAGCTTGAGCGAGGGGTCGGCGGCCTCATCGGCCGCGCCCGGCGACAGCTGAGTCTTCTTGTCACCTTCGCGGTCCATCTCTTCCCGCAGGTTGGCCTGGAAGGTCTCCGCGCCTTCCTGCAGCTCCTTCACGCTTCGACCGAGGTAGCGCCCCAGTCGAGGCAACAACGTCGGCCCCGCGACGAAGGCGAGCGCGCCAATGATCATCGCAATCTCCCAAGCTCCTAGTCCAAACATGGTTGTGTCTCCTCACTGAAGAAAGTAGGTCCGGCGAGGTCGGAAGGTCAAAGAAGATCCCTGAAGGCGCGGCAATGCCGGCTCTCAGGGATTTCAGGCGGACGCGCCCGACGACGCCGACGCGCGAGCGGCGTGTGACTTTTGGGCGGCGGCGAGCGCCTCTTCGCCGAACGTGAAGCTGATCAGCGCAAACCGCTCGCCCTTGGTGACCGGACCGACCCTGTGGGCATGAGTGCAAGAAAAGATGATCGCGGACCCCGCGGCCACATCGTACGCGCAACTCGGGCCGTATTCAGGAAACTCGAGGGCCCCACCTTCGTACTCGCCCCCGTTCAGATTAAGGGTGAGCGCAAAGTGTCGGTGAGCGGTGGTCGGGGCGGTGTTATCGCGATGCGCGTCGAAATGGCCCGCGTCGCTCGCGCGGTAACAGACGAGCTTGAAACGCTCGAAACGCGTCGCCCGATAGCTGAAGGCCTTGAAGATCTCCGGCAAAACGCGGTTGGCGATGAACGTCGTGAGCTCCTTCTCGAGCTTTGGGTCCTCGATGAAGGCATCGAGCCGGGACTTGCGTTTTCGGTCTACGGCGAGCCCATTGCCGTTGGCGGTCGGCATCGGCGATGACCTCACGTTCCACGTCGCGAAGCTCTGGATCAGCCCCCGGCACAACTCGACAGGCAACACCCGAGGTATGACCAGAACTGGAGCCACCGCCGGACCGGCATCCGCTTCCTTCGCGACGTAGGCAAGGGCGTCAGCGACCAGCGAGTCGATACCCGCCGCGAGCGCGGTCGTCTGCAGCGCCGCCGGCTCGACGGCGGCCCCCTCGAGGACCCGCAGATTCGGATCCGTGATCAGCAGCGCGCCTTCGGAGCCGTCGACGATGCGACCGAACAAGCGCCGGCGAAGGGTCCCTTCCGAATCAATGACGACGGCTCGAGTGGGTATCGTGGAACCGTCGTCCGTCGTGGCCGTCGCCGCATCGGCCGGCAAAGACGATACGAAAACTACGGACTGAATGGCGAGCGCCCGCGCTCGCTCGTCGACGGCGGCGACGAATCGATCACGAGCCGCGTCCGTCCACTCGGACCCACACGCGGCGAGCAGCATCGGCTTCCCGGTGGCGAACTCGTAAAAGAGCAGCGTGCGCTCGCCCGGGACGGGCGCAGCGAAGTTGGGCACGCGGAGGCCACGGGCGATGCCTTCGGGGGGATCGGCATGAACGTTGGCCATGGCCATCGGGACGTTAGCGCCCGCGCGGACGACATCCAAGCGCAACGCCCACGATCTGCGGACAACGCTGCAGGGTTCTGCGAGGGCTGGCACGGGCGTGTGAGCCTCCGGAAACAAATCACGACCGGCTGAGGATCGCGGTTGACGGACCGAGCCGTCTGCTAAACTCGAGCGGCGAGATCTCGGTGAATGCGATGGAGGTGAGAGCACGCTTCGGCTTGGTCTTGGCCGCGCTCCTCGTCGCTTGCGTAGGTTGCGCGGGCGATGGAGGCTCCTTTTCGGCCATCGAAGCGACGGTGACCGACAAGTGCGGGGTGTGCCACGACGCGACCGGCTTCGAGCGGCTGATCGACGAGGTCCTCAGCCTGGACGACGCGGTCTTCGATGATGAACGCTTCGCGGTCGAGCTCTTCGCGGCCGGCCTGGCTCAGCGGTCACCAGAGGATCTCATAGCCAACGCCAACCCGCCTCGAGACGCGACCATAGATCCCAGCGCGCCCCGCCAAAAGGCTTGGATTCTTCACCTGCTGTACATTCTCGACGAGCAGCTGCGGGCCGAGCCATCGTCGGACTTCACTTCCGAAGCCACGTTCAACGCCTACAATTCGGCGGGTACGCCGCCGTCGGGGTGCACGGCCATTTCTCGAGTCGGCAACCTGGCGGACCTCGGCGTGCCCCAGCAGATGCCGCCGCTGTGGACCGAACCGCTCTTTGATGCGATCGGGCGTCCCTTCGCCGCCGTCTTGGCCAGCGAGCGGACGGCGCTGATCGAGAACATCGAAGCGAACCTGCCAAACGGCCGCCTATCCTGTTTGACGGACCCATGAAGTCACACCGACGCGATGCGGGCGACCCCGCCGTCGAAGCATGATGATCAGGCCTGCGCCGACGACCATCCACATCGGCAGGCTGGAGCTCCGGGGCACCCGAGCACAAGCGCAGATGACTTCGGGATACTCGACGGACGCGTCGCCGGCGTCCTCCGATTCGGCATCCGTTGCTGCCCCCGAGTCCGTGGCTCCGCCGTCCACAACGCCCGTATCCGCCGGGATGGCCCCCGCATCGCGCGGTGTCGACTCGGCATCCAACGGGACGTCCCCGACATCGGGCGCCGGGACCCCGCCGTCCAACGGCACCCCCGCATCCGGTGCCAAGACCCCGGTGTCGGGTTCCATTCCCGAGTCCGGTTCAACCGCCCCCGCGTCCGGCGGCACCCCCGCGTCCGGCACCTGACCCCCGGGCGGCGACAGGTTGGTCGTCCGCGACGGCACGAGGCCGGGCCGCCACACCCCGTCGGGATCACCGAGCTCAAATCCGTTGGTCAGACCGTCCCCGTCGGAGTCGAGGTCGTAGATCAACGACCATAAGAACGTGCGTTCGAAGTCCTCACCGAACGCGTTTCGGGCGCCACCGCTGGCTTCGAAATGGCAGATCAGACACGGCACCGACAGCCCCATGGCCTGCGGATTGGTTCCGTTGGGGATCTCGAACTCGTTGCCGGACATCCCCCTCACGGGGAAGCTGAAGAGCAGGATGGACAGCCCCGCTAGCAGCCGTACTGCGTCGCGTGGACAGGCGAGCGACTGGCATTCGTCAGGACACATCAAAGGAACCTACCCGCGTAACCGACGGGCAATCGAGTAAGCGAGTGGCCCTGGAGGCCGACCCAAGCCGGCCTCCAGGGATCGAGAAAGGCCGCCAAGGCGGCCGGTCGGACTCAGGCCAGCGGATCGAAGCCGTTGGCCAGCGGGCCGCCGTCGGCCCGCTGGATCACGATGGTCGCCGAGCGCGAACGCCGGGTGCCGACGGGGTCGATGGCCGTCGCGTCGCTGCCGCGCGGGCGCGGCCACGAGCTGCTCGTGCGAACATCGACCGCGTTCTGAGACGCCTCGTCGGTCTCGTTGCCGTCGGCGTCGAGCAACGTGATGGAGTCACCCGGGTGCTGGATGTTGATAAACACCGACCGGCGATCCGGGGTCATCGCGATACCCGTGACCTCACAGCGGATCGGCCCTGTCATGATGCGCTTGACCCGCTGAGTGGCGTTCTCCGGACGGATCCCGTCGCCGAAGTCACCCGGGACGGCCACGACCATCTGGTTGTGCATCTGGGTACCCTCGCGGTCGTCCGGCTGACCGCCGTCCGTCTGCACCCAGATCAAACCGGCGTCATCGAACCACACGCCGTCAGGATCGGTGAACAGGTTCACGTCGACGTCGAGACCCGACAGGTTCTGGTTCTTGGTCGGATCGCTCCCAAACAGCACGATCTCCCAAGCGAACTCGGTGGCGTCGCTACGCTGACCAACCTCTCGCATACGAACGATGTGGCCGTCCTGGTTGCCGATCGCGTTGCCAAAGGGGTCGGTAGCCCGCGGGCTCCACGGCGACTTGCCAACCTCGCGGCCTGTAAGGACCTCGTGGTACGTGTTGATGTCGTCAGGGTTGGCGTTGGCCACGGCGTCCGCCACGTCGTCCGGATCCGTCTCGTCGAAGTTCGCAATCTCCGAGTTGTTGGTCAGGGTGAAATACACGTCGCCATTGAAGCGGTTCGAAGTGCTCCACTCCGGACGGTCCATCGCGGTCGCGCCCGCCGCCCACGCCGCGCCGCGGGTGTGCAGGAGAACGTCCTCGAGGGTGCCCAGCTTGCCGATCAGGACGTCCTGCGGCTCCGGGTTGTCGGGATCCGCCACCCGGTTGTTCACGGCGGCGATCGCCGGGTTGTCCGGCGTCAGCGGAAGCCACCGGCCGGTTCGGGTACCCGTGAAGGGATCGAACTCGAAGCGAGCCGCGTACAGCGTCCCGCTATCCAGGTATTTATCGCCGATCGCGAGACCGCCAGTGGCGGCGTCGGCAGGATCCCAGTTCTCCGCGGAGACGAACTTGTAGATGTACGAGTTCCGCTGGTCGTCGCCGGAGTAGAACACCACCGGTCGACCTTCGACGAAGGCGCCAGGCCACGAACCCTCGTGGCGGAACCGACCGATGGTGGTCCGCTTGCGGGGGGTCGAGGTCGGATCGAACGGGTCGATCTCGACGACGTAGCCGAACTGGTTCGTCTCGTTGCGCCAGTCCTGGGTGGCGTCGTCGCCGGTGGGGGTGGTGTCGAAGCGAACGAACTCACCGGGGATGACCTCGTCGGCGGGGTCGGTGAAATCGTACCAGTCGTAGCTGGTGCCGGCCGGGATGCCCGTCAGCCACTTGTTGGTATCGTCGGCGGGAAACGTCTCGTCGCCGGCCCGAGTGTCACGGAAGTACTGGTGCCAGTTCTCTTCGCAGGTAAGGTAGGTACCCCATGCCGTGAACCCGTTGGCGCAGTTGTTCAGGGTCCCGCGAGCCTGGTGGTGGCCACCGGTCGCCGGCTGCGGGCTGTAGGGGGTCACGAGCTCGGGCGACTCGCTGAGCGGCCCGTAGATCTCCATCGGCGAGTCACCGGTGAAGCGGCGGTTGTAGGTCGAGTCTTGAACGTACGACCAGTTGCCGTTGGCGTCCTTCACGACCTCGACCACCGACACGCCGTGTGACTTGATCTCCTTGCGGGCCTCGTCGGCCACCGTGCGAAGACCGGTAGCGGGGTCAATGCTCCGGCCACCGGTGTGGAGGATGCGACCGGCGACGGGCATGAACTCGTGGTTGAGGCATAGCAGGCCGCGGTCGGAGCGGTTCGGATCGTACGAGCCGTCGTCGGCCAGGCCGAAGTACCACATGCCGTCGTGGCACTCACCGCACCGGAAGTCGAACTCCGAGCCCGGCTCCGAGCCGTCGCCGATATAGTCAGCCAAGCCGTCCTGGATCGGATCGCCCGCTGCGTAGATGACGGTCGCGGTGTAGCCCTCGGGAACCTCGATGTTGTCGTTGTTGTCGGGGGGAATCGCGGCGAAGTCCAAGGTGGGCAGCGAAGGGGCGGGGGTGCCCGGCGCGCCGGTCGGACCCGCGGGGCCCTCGCCACCGGTCGGACCCGCGGGGCCCTCGCCACCAGTCGCACCCTGCGGGCCGGTCGGGCCCGCAGGACCGGCCGGACCCTCGGGGCCCGCGGGACCCGGCGCCCCGTCATCACCGCTGCACGCGATGAAGCCAGCCGAGAAGAGACCGACGGTTCCGATCTTCAACATAGAACGGCGGCTGACCTGGTCAACGAGCTCGCTGAGATGCTTTTCGTTGGTCCCCAGTTCGCCGCCGGCGCGTCCTTTAGGATTCTTGCTTTTGGTCATTTCCTCTCCTGATCGACATTAGGTCGAGTGGTGTCCATCACTGCGGCATCGCCGCACGCGCCGAAATTTCCACTCGAGACGTGTCATCGTCGTGACAGCAGAGCGACCTTCTGAGAGAGGCAGCACTTTCTAAATAAACGAGTATTCTCACTAGAACGGTACGTTTACCCCGCTGGGAGAACCGATGGGCAACATACCCGGCTTCGGCGTAGGCAGGGTCGGCGGTATCGACATGTAGCGTCACGCTCGGCGTCGTTGGCTTGTCGCGAAAGTGACAGGACGCAGGCAGCCTCGACAACGGTGCATATCGCGAATGTCGAGCCGATCCACGGACCGTTGCCACGCGACGCCGGCGCTTCGCAAGAAGAGTGCATCTAACTTAAGTGCCAGCATTCCACCGATCACGAGTCTCGACTATTGAGGCACCGAACGGGGTGGCACTCGAACTCATCGAGGGGTTTGCTCCCCGAGGTCAGACACGAAAGAACGACGACCCATGAAATGTCGCCTTGTCCATATGGCTTGAAGATAAGTTTGCTTCGTACTCCGATATCAAGAACCGGCGGAGCTACTACTTCGAAACCGCATGAGTATGATTACTTTCTCTGACTCGTCCTCGAAGGAGCGACACAATGAAGAAGACCCTGTTGATCCACGTTGGATGTATTCTTGCCGCGTCCGGTGCTGCTTCGGCTAGCGCGCCGGACAGATCACTTACGCTTCAGGGCCCCATCAGAGTCGGGACCAAATCGTATACGTACCGCGCCTCGCCGGCTGTGTCGGCGTCCACATCGCTAGTGTCCACCCTCGCTTGGCGCGAAGAGATCCACGTCTTCGGTGCTAGTTACATCGCGCCGCACTTCTCGAAGTTCACCCTTCCCGAAGGCGCCTGGGCCGTAGTTCGATCTCCTGATGGCAAGCGCTCGTGGACATACACCCGCTTCGGCAAGGGCAAGAAACGGCTCAAGGACGGTTTCTGGGGCATTCACATTCCTGGCGACACCGCGATCATAGAGCTCTATTCAATGGTCCCACTAGCCGAAGGCGCCGTGGTCATCGACCGCTACGCCCAAGGTTACCCCGGCAATCCACTGAGCGAGCTCGGCGGACAGATCGAATCGATCTGCGGCGTCGACGATTCGCTGTGGGCTAAGTGTTATCAGTCGAGCGAACGTGAAGCCTACGATAAAGGGCGCGCCGTTGCTCGACTGCTGACCGGCGGCGACCGATACTGCACGGGATGGCTTGTCGGAGACGGCGGCCATTTGATGACTAACAATCACTGTATCCGGACGATGTGGGACGCGCAGAACACCGACTACGAGTTCCTCGCTGAAGGCGCAACCTGCAGCACGGACTGCCGCACTGCTGGCGGCTGCCCAGGCGTCGTTGTCGCCACAAGCGCTACGCTCATTCAGATCGACAATCAGCTGGATTACGCGCTCGTCCAGCTACCGACGAACCCTACGGGGACCTACGGTTTCTTGCAGCTTCGAGACAGCGGCGCGGTGCTCGGCGAGCGGATCTACATCCCACAGCACCCGAGAGGCTGGGGTAAGCGAATCGCCATCGCATCGTCCGACTCGCGGAATCCGACCGGCTTTTGCGAAGTCGACAGCCTGTCGCAACCCGCGTGCACTGGCAGCGTCCCTGCCATAGGCTACTACTGCGACACGCAGGGTAGCAGCTCCGGCTCACCGGTAGTTGGCTACGTCGACAACTGCGTAGTAGCGCTTCACCAGTGCCCGCAATGGCAAAACCGCGGCATTCCAATTCAGGCGGTGATCAGCGATCTCGGGGCCAATCTCCCGCCGAACGCGCTTTGTTCGCCCCCCGGACGCTGGAAACCGGGGCGTTTCGATGACTTCGAGGTATGCGACGGTGTTCCGCGATGTCCGGCTGGTGTTTCTGTCGGAGCAGCTTGCTTCGGTATCGGCACGGAATGTGTGGAGCACCTCGATGTACAGGACGAGACGTGCGAAACGCTTATCTGTGAAGCGTAATCGCGGCCCTTAACCCGGAGACTCCGCGTCGCCGCTCGATTCTTGCATAAGTTCGAGGCTCATCGATGATGGCACGCGGCGCACGCCAGCTTTCCGTGCGCAAAGAACACCGGCGGATCATCTTCGGGCGACGCGTTGGTCAGGCGATCGGCTCGCTCCGCCGCCGAGTCAACCCACCTTTCGAAGCGTTCTCGGTACGGCCACGTCTGGGCGGTCGGCATCGCCAGCGCCTTACGGTACTCGGCCCGTCCTTCTTCCACCATGCCGAGCCGAACCTTCAGGTCACCGAGGGTCGCGTGATAGCCCTCCGGCGCGTGGGGATGAAGGCTTGCTACCCGGCAGGTCATCGTCGATCCGTCGCCGCAGTCCCCCGCCGCCTCGAGGGGGGGCAGGGCTCTTTGGGGGAGCCCGGACGCCAGCGGTTCGCTGGCGACAGCAATGGCGACCAGGAAGCTCGAGAACCTCGGATCCGCGCGCCCGGCCGCGAACAGCGCCTTTGTCTCCTCCGTTCGATCCGAGCCGCGCCGACGCGAAGCCATGTACTGAAAGAAGGCTCGCCACCCCTCTGCGCTCTTGTTGGCGGGATCCAGAGCCGCCGCTTTCGACAGCGCTCGCGACGTCCGTATCGCGTACGGCAGCTTGTCATTGAGGATGAAGGCGTGCATGTTGGCGAGCCCGAACCACAGCCAGGCCCGAGCGTCGTCGGGGTTCTTTTCAAGAGCCCCTGCGAGCATCCGGATGGCCTCGTCTTCGCCCTCCTGATCGCCGTTCAAAACCTCCGTAAATCGAGCCACCGCGGTCGTTGTATCCGCGGCGATCGGGTCGACGGTGACCGCGGACCAGAACGAGTACACGCCAACCCCGGCCAGGATGAGGAAGATGACCGCCGCCCCCGCGATGGTCTTGACGATCGGGCCGAAGCCCTTGCCGATGGACTGTCC
This sequence comes from Myxococcota bacterium, assembly GCA_028289325.1. Taxonomy (GTDB): domain Bacteria; phylum Myxococcota; class Kuafuiibacteriia; order Kuafuiibacteriales; family Kuafuiibacteriaceae; genus JANQQN01. The sequence continues at coordinate 12,533 of JANQQN010000288.1, forward strand.
CACCGGCCCATCAGAACCCGAGTCCGCGCTGGCGCGCCAGCCGCCGCGCGGTTCGAAGGTTACCGGGAGGCGCCGAGCGGGGGCCCGGCCGGCGAACCCGCGTCAGGCTCGGGGGGCACCGGCTGCTGAATCCACGGCCCGTAGACCGTCCAGCCACCATCCAACCGCACCCCGACCTGATAAGAAACCGTCTCCGTAGCCCCGATGATCGAATGCACGGGGCACAGATGGCCGGCCCCGACCGTCGATTCATCCAGGTCCGCGGGCGGCGCGGCGATGCGGGAGCGAAAACGACACCGACGCCGGTCGCGCGGCGCAACGGTCAGAGGCGGCGCGCCGTCAGACCGCGGCGGCAGGACCAGCTGCAGCCGGCCGTCGGCCCACACGGGCGCAGCGAGGGTGTCCTCATCGGGCATCGGATACCGCTCGGCGTAGGACTGCAGCCGAGCCTCGTACGCGTCGACGACGCGGTCGAAGTCGATGCCGCAACCGGTGACCAGCCGATTCCAGACCGCGGTGCCGTCGAGCTCGCGGTCCGGCAGCTGTCCCGCCTGACGCAACAGGCACCGAATGGCCTCGACGCCCGCGGCTTGATGCAGGCCCTCGACGAACGTCAGCCCCAACGGATACGGCTCGAAAGGATCGAATCTCGCCGCCCGCGCCGAGTCGTGCATCAGCAGGTCGACGTGGTGTTGATCGAGGGTGAACAGCGCGCCCGCCCACGCCCGGTGGGCCTCGATCTCGGCCGGCGTGGCCACGACCTGATCCGCCGCCCACATCGCCAGGCCCTCGTTGAAGAAGCGGAGCGCGTCGTGGTGGCGCCGAAAAGCACCGTCGGCGATCGCGTCGGCGTAGGCATGGACAAGCTCGTGGGCGAAGACGGATCCCGCGTTCTCGGTCACCGCCATTCGGATCTTGCCTCCGGTGTACAACCCGGCGTGAAACCGCCCGCGGCCGGCCAGCTCCACGTCGAGGCGCAGCGGCGCATCGACGCCGAGCAGGGTCCGAACCTGATCATCGATGGTGGGGATCGCGAGCAAGAGCGCCTGCGCGGCGGATGGCGCGTTCGCGGGCACGAGGACACGAAACGTCCCCGCCTTCGCAAACTCCGGAGCCGAGGCCGCCTCCGTCGTTCGGGCGGCGAGGCGAAAGCTGGTCAGCGTCGCGGCCACCACCAACACCCCGCCGAGCACGGTCATCAGGCCAACCTTGGCAAACCGAGCCAGCCCAGACCCGGCCTCCACCAGCCGGTCGCCGCGGCCGACGAACAGCAGCCCCGACGACATCACACACGCGACCGCGTACCCGCCCCAAAACCACAGCGGCCACAGGACGATGACCGGCTGATTGGCTTCGAAGCGAACGGTGCCGTAACCGTAGAAGATCGACAGCGGGCGCAAGGTCGGCACGACCTCCGCGAACGTGGTGAGGACGGTGAAGCCCACCCCGAGCACCGCCCAACCAAAGCCTCCGAGCCACGACAGCAGCAGCCCGCTGCTGTAGAACGCGGCCAACCCCACCGCGTGCGCACCGAGCACGGTGAGCAGCGTATCGTCGCCGGCGCCGCCCCACGTCAGCTCGGCGAGCCCCATTTTGACCGCCGCCGTCAGCGCCACCAGCAACGCCACGATCATCGCCCCTACGCTGAGCTTCGCCGCGTAGACCTCGCCTCGGGTCACCGGTAGGCCGTCCAACAGATCTACGTGGTCGTGGGTAACTTCCGGTCCGATCTGGCCGTGTCCGACCGCAAACGCGAGGGCCCCGGTCAGGATCAACAGTCCGTCCGTGCCTTGGGTGAGCAGGCCAGCGATACCGCCGAGACTGTCGGTCCCGATGAGGTCGCCGACGAACAGCACCACCCCGATCACCACCACGCTCATCAGCTGCGGACGCGCGGCCAGAAGCTCCTTGTAGAGCATCGGCCTCACGAGCGCCGGACCTCGCGCCAGCCCTGAACCTCACCGTCGACGACCCAGGTGGCGATGATGCGGCGACGGGGGTCGAAGACGATGATCTGGCCGAACATCTCGGGATCGACCGGCGCGGCCCGGATCTCCTCCGCGGGCACCGCGTACGGCTCGAGATTGCCGGCCACCGACCACCACACCTCGACGCGGCGCGACGCGAGATCGATGGCCAGCGGCGACCACGTGAGGCGGGGGAGCTCGGTCCGGGGTCGCTCGAGCACGATCGCCGGCAGCAACGGAACGGACGGGACGTCGACCCGAGCCTGAAGGTCGGCCAGTCCGCGAGACCAGGCCTCGTCGAACGCGGCGCGCTCGACCCCCGCCGCCCGCAGAACCGAATCGCCACCGGTCCACCGGGCCACCACCAGCCCCGCGCTGGTGTTGGAGCGCCGGTCGCCGAACAGCACGTCGACCAGCGCGGCTACGGCGGCGGTTCCGCCGCTGTCGGCCAGCGCTTGCCACGCCAGCCAGCCTGCGGCCTCCACACCCCGGCGCCCAAAACGCTCGCGGATCGACTCGAAGTCGTCGAGTGCGGTCGACGACAGGCCGCCGAGACGGGCCCCGGTCGGGGCGAGCTCGTCGCCGCCGAGGACGAAGGGGGCGAAGCCCAAGGCCCAAGCGCCGGTCGTGGGCACCCGCTCCCAGTGTCCGGCCGTCACGCCGGTAAGGACGTCACTCAGCACCCCGCGCCGGCGTTCGGCGGGCAAGGCGTCCGGTCGAACGCCCATCACCAGGTCGCCGGACTTCAGGATTCGAGTGAGGACCTCCTCTCGGCGGTCGTCCCGGCGAACCCGAAGCAAGACCCGCGGCGGGGGCGCGATGCCATACCGAGCGTTGAGATCGGACACCGTCTCCCGCGTGGCTTCGGCGAGCGGTCCGAGGGACCGGTCACCCGTCTCGAGCCACCGCTCGCCGACGGCGGGCGGATGCAACCCTGGTTGTCGGCGCCCGGCATTCGATGCCACCTCGAGGCCCAGCAGGGCCACGATCGCGACGCCGGTGACCTGAGCGCGCCGCCGTCCGGACATCGGCGCGAACCACGCGTCGACCCACGCTCCGCCTCGCCGGACCGCGACCAGCATCGTCGCCGCCGACGCGGCCAGACCCCAACCGAGGCTGAGGGCCACCGCGTCCCACGGGGTTTCGTAGCGGGTCGTTTCAATGTCGTCGGCCAGCGCCGCGGTCCAGAACAGGTGGCGAGACGGGTTGTCGAAGACATCGTCGAGGCTCATCAGCGCGACGAGAAATACCAGCCACACCGCGAACCGATAGCCGCCGAGATGGGCGTGAAAACACGCCAGCGCGTACCACGCGAACACATAGGCCCCGACCTGTACCGATAGCCGCTGGACCCACTCTACGGTGAGGATCTCCTGGTTCCTCAGCATCCACGCGCTGACCCACACCACCGTGAGCGACACCGCGAGGGTGTACACCAGGCCGAGCGCGAGCTTCGTCGCGGTGACCGCGGCCGGCGATACCGGCAACGACCGCAGCAGCTGGATGGTGCGCTGTTCCTGCTCGAGCACGAACAACCGGCGGGCGGCATAGGCCGCGATCATCGGACTCGTGCCCCAGACGAAGTTGGTCGCCGCCACCAGCGCCGTAGGCGGTTCGTGGCGCAAGGAGAACTGCAGGAAGGCGAGGTACTGCGCCACCGCCAACAGGGCCACCCCGACCGCGACCCATCGATGCTCCAGGATCTCTTTGGCGACCAGACGGCGGATCACTGTTCGTTCCGGGTGATGGCGTAAAAGGCGTCGTCGAGCGACAGCGGCGTCGATTCGACCGCGGCCGCTTCGTAGTCTTCCGGCCGGCCCATGACCACCACGGCGTCCGGCTCGGTCATCAGCAGCCGAAAGGGCCCCGGCGGGCGCTCGGCGACCTTCCGTACCCACTGCGACAGGTCGGCGACCCGCCCCTGATAGACCATCCGGCCCGCGTGTAGAATGCCGACCCAATCGCCGATGTCTTCCACCTCGGAGATGTGGTGGGTGGAAAAGAAGACGGTTCGCCCGCGGTCCCGAGCCTCGGTCTTCAGGAGGCCAAGAATCTCTCGTCGCGCGATGGGATCGACGCCGGCGGTGGGCTCATCGAGGATCAGGAGCTTGGGCTTATGCGCGAGCGCGAGGGCCATGGCGAGCTTCATCCTCGTCCCGCCGGACAGGCTGCCGACGGTCTGTATCGAATCGATGTTCAAGAGTTCGAGCAGGCGATCGAACGCGTGAGTACTCCAGGTGGGATAGAACCCGCCGACGAATCGTTCGAGCTGCCGGACGGTCATCCATCCGTAAAAGTGCTGCTCCTGAGAGACGTATCCGATCCGCTTTCGGTCCGACGCGGTAATCCGGCGCCGTTCGGCCCCGAGAACCTCGATGTGGCCCTGATGCGGCGACAACATGCCCATCAGCATCCGAATCGTGGTCGTCTTCCCCGCCCCGTTGCGCCCGAGGAAGCCGTAGACCACGCCCGACGGGACCCGCAGATCCAGGCCGGAGATGACCGGTCGGCGACCGAATCTCCGGACCAGGCGATGGGTGGCGACGGCGACGGCGTCTTCTTGCGGCGCGACAGAGAGGTTCACTGACCAAAGTTCCATGACGGCCTGCGGCGCGTCGGTGGGCGGTTCCTATCCCAGCTCGGTGGAAAGAGTCGAGCGTAGAGGACGTAGAACACTTCAGGGGAACTTCTCCGGTCCACGGCCGCAAGCCCTGTTTTGTAAATGATATGTCAATGAGTTGCGCGCAGACCCGCAGATCCCCAAAGAGGTCGCGGGGACGGCTGCGGGAAGCGGTCTGGATGAAAATGCCGGGAATCCCAGCGCAACGTCGAGCCTTTTCTTGGCGACCGGTCTCCACACCGGTATGGCCACGCCGGACGAGAGAGGTCTCGTCTCGAGAGGAGCCCCGATGAGCAAAACGTTCGCACTCGCCTTCACCTTCGCTCTGCTGACGCCCGTCGCCGCGACGGCTCAGGGCCTGGAACTGCCCGCGCCGAGCCCAGCGGCCGAAGTTATGCAACGCGTCGGCCTGACCGACATCACCGTCACCTATAGCAGCCCCGGCAAAAAAGACCGCAAGGTCTTCGGCAAGCTGGTGCCGTGGGGCAAGCTATGGCGAACCGGCGCCAACCGCGCCACCAAGATCGAGTTCAGCCAAGACGTCACCTTCGGCGACAAGCCCGTCCCCGCCGGGGTGTACGCGGTCTTTTCCATCCCCACCAAGAAAGGCTGGACGGTCATCCTCAACAAGAATTCCGAGCAGGGCGGAACGGGCCAGTACGATGAGAAGCTCGACGTGGCTCGGGTCAAGGTCAAGGCGGCGTGGGTCGACCGCCGCGAGCGGATGACCTTCATGTTCTCCAAGACGACTTCCGACAGCACCCGCCTCGACATGCACTGGGACCGGCTGCGGGTTTCGGTGCCCATCAAGGTCGACACCGAGGCGCAGGTCGCCAAGAACATCGAGCGCGCCACGGGTTCCGCTTGGCTGCCCGGTGCGCAGGCCGCGAACTACCTGCTCGGCCAAGGCGACCTCAAGGGCGCACTGGCCCATGTCGAAACGTCGGTGGGCATCAAGTCGGTCTGGTACAACAACTGGATTCACGCCCAGGTCCTCGAGAAGATGGGCAACAAAGCGGATGCGAAGGCCGCCGCCGAAAAGGCCCTCTCCATGGGCGACGAAAGCGGCGCGTTTAAGTTCTTCCAGCCCCAGATGCAGGCCGCCGTCGCACGCCTGAAGTGATTCGATGACCGGACGCTTCGCTCCCGCATTCCTTCTTGGCGACGAGCGCTGCGCTGGGTTCGTACCCCAACGGTACGACTCGGCCGGCGACCGCGCCCGAGCCGTCGCGAACGCCGCGGAGCGGTCGGTCTCCCCCGAGGTGCTGGCCTGCCTGGAGGCCCAAAACCAGGTTCTCACCCCGAGCGAAGCGCGGACCGCCCACCTGGAGGCCCTCGCTTCGCCGGGCTCGGTCTGCGTGGTCACCGGCCAGCAGGTCGGCCTGTTCCTCGGCCCGCTGTACACCGTCTACAAGGCGGCCGCCGCCATCGTGACCGCGCGAGCACTGGCCGCGGAGACCGGCCGAACAGCCGTCCCCATCTTCTGGCTGCAAAGCGAAGATCACGACTTCGACGAGGTCGCGACGACCTACGTCCCTCGAACCGGCGACGCCCCCCTGCCGCTGACCGCGGCCGGGGCGTCCGACAGCCGGGTGTCCATGGCCCACCGGACCTTTCGCGACGACCTCCCCGAGGTCTTCCGCGCGCTCGCCGACGCCCTCGGCACCCTCCCTCACGCTGACGAGACCGTCGCTCAGCTCACGCGCCACTACGCGACCGGGCGCGGGTGGGTCGACGGTTTTGCGGGCCTGCTCGGCGAGCTGTTCGCGGAGGAGGGCCTGTTGGTGTTCAACCCGCGGACGCCGGCCGTCGCGCCCCTCGCGGCCGCCGTCCACCGGCGCGCGGTCGTACAGGCCACCACGATCGCCGAGCGGTTGATCGCGCGGGGCGAGACCCTCGCGGACGCAGGCTTTGGCGTTCCCATCCATATTCGCCGAGGCGCACCCCTGAGCTTCTTTCACCCTCGAGGACCGGACGGTCCTCGCTTCCGGCTCACCCCTGTCAATCCCGAATCATCGACCGCCGATGACGGATGGACCCTGGTCGGGGCCGAACAGGCGGTCGCCCGGTCGACGGTCGGCGCGGCGCTCGATGACCACCCCGGCTGCTTTTCGACCAGCGCCCTGCTGAGACCGGTGCTGCAAGACAGTTTGCTGCCGACCGCGGCCTACGTCGGTGGTCCGGGAGAGATCGACTACTTCGCGCAGATCGGACCCGTCTACGAGACGTTCGGGCTGCCGATGCCGCTGCTCGTCCCTCGCAACCGGTTCGCGGTCGTCGAGCCCAAGGTCCAGCGCGGCCTCGACGAGCTGGGTCTCGACGTCTCGACCCTCGCTCGACCGGAACAGGAGCTTCTCGACGGCGTCGCGTGCCGTCCTCGCCACCTGGTCGACCCCGTCGAGCTCGAGGCGCGGCTGCTGGCCACGATCCGAAGCGAGCTCGGGGAGCTCGCGCCCAAGCTCGACGAGCTGCAGCCCGGGTTGCGCAAGGCGGCCGAACGCACGGTCGATTCCGTCGAGCGTGCCTGCGGCAAGTTCGTGGACAAGTACCGCGGAGCCTTGAACCAGTCGGATACCCGGCGGGTACAGACCATTCGTAAGCTCAAAGCCGCGCTTTATCCGCTCGGTGCCCCGCAGGAGCGGATCTTTTCGTTCCCCTATTTCGCCGCCCGCCACGGCGGGCGGGCGTTCGTGCGCCACGTCGTCGAACGCTGCCGTCCGTATCACGCGGCGCTGGAGGCCTTGCCGCTATGAGTGATGCGCCCCTCGACGCCCTCGCCGTCGGCCCCCATCCCGACGACGTCGAGCTGTTCTGCGGCGGCACGTTGGTGCGTCTCGTCCAGCTCGGCCATCGGGTGGGCGTCGTCGACCTCACCGAGGGAGAGCTGGCCTCCAACGGGAGCGTCGAGGTCCGTCGCGAGGAGGCGTCGGCCGCGGCCAAGCTGATGGGCCTCGTCACCCGGCAGAACCTCAAGCTCCCCGACGCCGGCATCAGCCCCGGGACCGACCCCGAGCAGGTCCGAGCGGTGGTGCGCGCCCTGCGGCGCCTACAACCGGAACTCCTGATCGTCCCCTGGATCGAGGCGCGACACCCGGACCACGCCGCGGCCGGTCACCTGATGCGACGCGCGGCGTTCCTGTCCGGTCTACGGCGCTTCGACCCTGACGGGGGGCCACCGTTTCGACCTCAGACCGTGCTGTTCTATCAGAATCGGTTTCGCTTCACCCCGAGCTTCATCGTGGACATCTCTCGGGCCGTCGAAACCAAGACCCGCGCGATTCTCTGTCATCGTAGCCAGGTGGCCCCTGGCCCCGAGGCCGAACCGACGTTGGTCGGCAACCCTCAGTCGTTGGCGGTCATCGAAGCGCGCGACCGGTATTACGGCGGCTTCATCGGAACCGAGTACGGCGAACCGTTCCGAGTCGAAGCCACCATGGGCATCGTGGACCCCATTCGGCACTTTCGAGACAACGCGTTCGGAAGAGCCTTCGCATTCGAGGCGCTTTCATGACCCAACTACGCATCGGCATCGTGTGCTTTGCCTCGCCCGGAGGCAGCGGGGTTATCGCCGCCGAGCTAGCCAAAGGCATGGCTCGACGCGGCCACCGCGTCCATCTCATCGCTCGCCGCCCGCCCCCGCGGGTGGCCTTCGACGCGACCCCCGTGTTCTTTCACTCGGTATCTTTGGCCAGCTATCCGGTGCTCGAGCAATCGCCCTACGCGCTGGCGGTGGCGTCGAAGATCATCGAGGTCGCCCAAGAGCACCGCCTCGACATCGTCCATGCCCACTACGCCGTTCCTCACGCGACGAGCATGTACCTGGCCCAGCAGGCCATGGGGGAGCGCTCGTTCCGCTCGGTGACCACCCTCCACGGCACCGACGTGACCCGGGTCGGCGTCGAGGCCAGCATCCAGCGGATCAACCGATTCTCCGTCGAGTCCTCGGACGGCATCACCGTTCCCAGTCAGTTTCTTAAGCGGGTGGCCCGCGAAGACCTCGGCCTGCCCGAGACCAAAGGAATCGAGGTGCTGACCAATTTCGTCGACACCGATCACTTCCGGCCCGCCAAGAGCCGCCGGCGGGAAGTCCTCGCCCGCCTGTTCAACGGCGGCAGCACCCCGATCGGGCCCGACGAGCGCGTCTTGGTCCACGTCTCCAACTTTCGCCCCGTCAAACGGGTGGGGGACGCCGTGCAGGCCTTCCATCGAATCCAGCAGCGGCGACCGGCGCGGCTGCTGCTGGTCGGCGACGGCCCCGAACGCGGCGAGGTGGCGGCGATGGTCCGAGCGCTCGATCTCAGCCGGCAGGTCTGTTTCCTCGGCGCGATGGTGGAGTTCTCCGAGCTCATCCGTCACGCGGATCTATTCATGCTCCCGAGCGAGACCGAAAGCTTCGGCCTCGCCGCGCTCGAGGCCCTGGCGTCCGGGGTTCCCGTGGTGGCCTCCGATGTCGGCGGGCTCCCCGAAGTGGTGAAAAACGGCGTTACGGGCCGCCTCACCCCAGTGGGGGACATCGAAGCGATGGCCGACGCCGCCGTCGAGCTGCTCGCCGACGAAACGACCCACCGACGCACCGCCCAGGCCGCTCGAGCCGACGCGGTGGACCGATTCGCCTTGCCAGCCGCCCTCGAGCGATACGAAGCCTACTACCGCCGCCTCCTCGGCGAGCGCTGAAAGACATCATGCCCTTGCTAGCGACCTTCCGCCGAATCCTATTGCTCGTCGCATCGGCGACCCTGGCCGCCGGGCCCGCATATAGCCAGGAGAGACCCATGACATCCGCCGGCACCCTGAAGGTGGAGCTGGAACGCCTCGGGACCACGGCCCGCGTGCTTTACGTGGCCGCGCATCCCGATGACGAAAACACTCGCCTGCTCACGTACCTCGCCAATCAGCGCCACCTCGACGTCGCTTATCTGTCGTTGACCCGCGGCGGCGGCGGCCAGAATCTCATCGGCTCCGAGCAAGCAGAGATGCTGGCCGTGATCCGTACCCAGGAACTGCTGGCCGCGCGCCGCGTCGACGGCGCGCGCCAGTTCTTCTCCCGCGCCCGAGATTTCGGCTACTCGAAGACGCCGACGGAGACCCTGGGCAAATGGGGCCGACAGGCGATCCTGTCCGACGTGGTGTGGGTCATCCGCGCCTTTCGACCTGACGTCATCGTGACCCGGTTTCGGCCCAACGGACAGAGCCACGGCCACCACACCGCCTCCGCCCAGCTCGCGGTCGAGGCTTTCGACGCGGCCCGGGATCCCGGTCGCTTTACCGAGCAGCTCGACCACGGCGTCACCCCGTGGGCCCCGCACCGCGTGGTCATCAACGTGCCCCTGTGGCGAAGGTCCACGGAAGATGTCTCCGGCTATCTCGCCCTCGACGTTGGCGGTTACGATCCTCGGCTGGGGGCGTCCTACGGTGAACTCGCGGCCATCAGCCGCACCAACCACAAGAGCCAGGGCTTCGGATCCTCAGGGCGCCGGGGGCCGATCAAGGAGTACTTCGAAAACGTCTCCGGCCCCGCGCCGCGCACCGACCTGCTCGACGGGGTCGTGCCCGACTGGGGCCGCTTCGAAGGGGGCGAGATGGTCGCCGCCGCCCTCGCCGACGCGCGACAGGTGTTCAGCGTCGAAGCCCCCGAGCGCATCGTGGCCCCCCTGCTGAAGGCCCGAGCGGCCCTCGAGAAGATCGCCGAGCGACGTCCGGTCCCGCGAGTCCTCGAGCGCATCGAGGACGTCGACCGCGTGATCGCCGGCGCGCTCGGGCTGTACACCCAAGCCGCCGCCGAACGCCCCGAGGTCACCGCTGGCGACACGGTGAAGGTGGATATGGAGGTCGTGCTCCGTCGACCCGCGCCGCTCAAGCTGACCGAAATCGAGTGGCCGGATGGCCCCGAAGTTGGAGACAAGAGCATCG
>JANQQN010000293.1 GCA_028289325.1 Myxococcota bacterium
GGGGGAGCGACGAGTGGGCGGTGGGGTGCCCATGACCGTCGATACCGTATGCGCGATCTACTCGGCGACCAAGGCCATCGCGGGGACCGCGTGCCTGCAGCTGGTGGAGGATGGCGAGCTCGACCTGGATGCACCGGCGGCGCGGTATGTGCCGGAGCTCGGCGAGCTGCAGGTCCTGGATGGATTCGACGACCACGGGCGGCCGCGGACCCGACCCCCGAAGCGAGCCATCACGACTCGGATGCTGCTGCTCCATACCGCAGGTTTCGGCTACGACTTCTGTAACGAGACCACCCACCGGATGATCAAGGCCTTAGGCCGACCTCGAGTGGGGTCGGGGGCGAAAGCCAGCCTGCAGACGCCGCTGCTGTTCGACCCCGGGGAACGGTGGTCGTACGGCGTGAGCATCGACTGGGCGGGCCAGGTGATCGAGCGGATCACCGGTCAACGGCTGGGGGCATTCTTGAACGCCCGCCTCTTCGAGCCCCTCAAAATGACCAGCACGGCGTTCGTGCTTTCGGGCGACATGCGCGCTCGAATGGCTCGGCTGCACGCCCGGGAGGCCGACGGCGGCCTGACCGCGATGGACACCTTCGAGCTGCCGCAGGCGCCGGAGGTCCAGATGGCGGGCCACGGCCTGTACTCCACCCCCGAAGACTATGCGAGGTTCATTCGGCTGTGGCTGAACGATGGACGCGGCCCTGATGGTGCGGCGATTCTGAAGCCGTCGACCATCGCCATGGCCGCCCGCAATGGCCTGGATCCGGGAGAACGGATTACGGCGCTGCCGGCGGTAAATCCGAAGCTGACCAACGCGGCGGAGTTCTTCGCCGGGATGCCTAAGAGCTGGGCGCTCACGTTCATGGTGAATGACGAGCCTGCGCCCACCGGGCGATCGGCGGGGTCTTTGGCGTGGGCCGGTCTGCCGAACGTGTACTTCTGGATCGATCGGGCGCAAGGGGTGGGTGGTGTATGGGCAGCACAGGTGTTCCCGTTCATGGACCACGCGTGCATCGATGCGTATTACGCCTTCGAGACCGCGGTCTACGCCGCGAAGAGGGCGTACTAGCCCCAGTTCATCGTTATTCGCCGGCAGCGGTCGCCGTCTGATGGGTGACGAAGAGGGTCTGGGTCGGATACGCGAACTCGATTCCTCGTTCGGCAAACGCGCGGGTGATGGCGAGATATGTCGCCTGCTGAATGTCCATGAACACCGCGTAGTCGGGGGTGTCGACGTAATAGACCGTCTCGTACACCATCGCGAAGTCCCCGAACTTCGCGAAGTGAGATCGATCGAATCGAACCTTATCGTTCTTCTCGATGGCTTCTTTGATGAGGGCGGGGATCTGCTCGAGCTGGTCCGGCGGCGTCTGGTAGGTCACGCCGAGGTTGAACGCGACCCGACGGGTGGCCATTCGTCCGAAGTTCTGGATACGGCTTTGCAGCAGGTCGTTGTTCGAGAAGATCAGCTCCTCGCCGGACAGGCTGCGAAGGCGGGTCGTCTTCAGGCCGATGCTCTCCACCGAGCCCAGGAAATCGCCGACTTTGAGGAAGTTGCCCACGATGAACGGCTTGTCGAGGATGATGGTGAGCGACGCGAACAGGTCGCCCAGGATGTTCTGAACCGCGAGCGCGACGGCGATACCGCTCACCCCGAGACCGGCCACCAACGTGCTGACGTCGATGCCCAGGTTGTCGAGGGCCACCAGGAGAATCACGCTCCAGATCACGAACTTGCCGAAGAATCGGATGGCCCCGAAGCCGCTCACCGAGCCCGGGTCCGTGGCCAGCCGTTTTCGGCGGCTGTCGTCGAGCCAGAAGCTGAACGCCGCGCTGAAGCTGAGGCCGGCCTGGATGAGCAGCAGCAGAATGGCGACTCGCGACAGGACGCTGCTGGTGTTCCCGGGCAAGGTCAGGGTGCTGCCCGACAACATGAAGACCGCGGGCGCGATGATGGAGAAGCGAACCCTCGCGAAGCCGGTGACGAGCACGTCGTCCCACGACGTGGCCGTGGTGCCGGCCAGCTTCTTTAACCGACTTCGGACGAGCCCCAGCATCGCGCGCAGGACGACGGTGATCACAAGGGCGGTGCCGACGGTGATCAGCCACCGCTGAAGGCTGTTGCCGAGGAACATCTGGTTGTGCAGATCCATGGTTTGAACTCAGAACGATGCCTCGGAACACGACCCTTCTCGGGGCGCGTGTAGGCCCGACACCGCGTAACGCGCGCACGCTAGCCGAAATCGGCGCCGTCTCAACCCCGCGCGGCCTGACCAGCGGTCGCGCGAGCAAGGGACTCCTCAGTCTGGGATGCCCCGTGGCCCACGGGAATAGTCGACGTTGATTGCTCCCATCGTTTCGCCGAGACATCCACCTCGAGGGCGGGCGTGCTAAGTCCAAGGGCATGCATTGCAGGGCCGCCTTCGCCGTGGGCGTTACTTGTCTCCTCGGCTTCACCACCCTCGTGGACGCCCGTCCGCAGTTCCGACAGCGAATCCCCAACGGTACCGTCATTCCTCCTGGCGCCACGAGGGACTGTCAAAACTGCCATGTCAACGAAGGCGGCGGGGCGCCGTGGAACGACTTCGGCGACCAGATCCGGTCCCAGGGCGCCGGCGGCCCCAACTGGGAAGATCTCTACTTTCTCGACGCGGACGGCGACGGTCAGACCAACGGACAAGAGCTCGGCGATCCGTGCGGCACGTGGGTGGTCGCCGAGGTACCGCCCCGGACCGTCGGCCTCGGCGCTGCGGGCGACGACATGGTTCAGGCGAGCGATCCGGATACCCCCGCCTGCGACGACCCCGACGCCGGGATGCCTGATACCGGAATGGCGCCGGTGGACGGCGGATTGATGGATGCCGGCGTGGGCCCCGTCGACAGCGGTGTGGCGGATCCGAACATCGTGGATGCGGACATCGAGGGCGGCTGCACCTGCGTGCCCCGGCAGACGAGCGCGCCGGTGCTGGGCTTACTCCTGGGCGCCTTAGCTCTGTATGCTCGCCGCCGGCTGCGGCGGGTCGCCGTCCCTGTCGCTTCTCGTCGCCGCGCCGGCTCGCGTAACGCATAGCGGTCACCATTTTTACATCGTTCCTGGCTACAGTGTGCCGGTCGACGCTGGAGGCTTCTTCCAGCGACCACTCGTGCCCCGAGGAGCGATGACATGACCCTGCTACCGTATGCGCTTTTGTCCCTGTCGTTGATCAGCGGTGTTCCGGAAACGGCGGCCCCTGCGTCTCGACCAACCACAGTCGAGCTACCGGCACCCTTGGACCGCGTCTTGCGAGACTACGAAAGGGCGTGGCGGTCCCGCGACTCGAAGGCGCTCGCGGCGCTGTTCGCTGACGACGGATTTGTGTTGTCCGGCGGACGGCCGCCGATCCAGGGCGCGGACAACATCGAGCGGCATTATCAAGGGAAGGGCGGGCCGTTGACTCTGCGGGCGTTTGCCTTCGGCATGCACGGGCCCGTGGCCTATATCCTCGGTGCGTACGGTCGAACGCCGGCCGAGGATGCCGGTAAGTTTACCTTGACCCTGAAGAAGGGTACCGATGGACGGTGGCGCATCGTGTCGGACATGGACAACGGCAACCAACGCCCGAAACGTCGTCCGTAAGCCGGCCGTCCGAGGAGGGGCGGTGCCCGGTGGGTAGGGGCGCCCAGCTCAGGTCGGGTCGAACCCGCGCGCCCACTCATCGGCCCACGCGTTGAGCTTGTTCAGGTGTCGACCGAGCTGCCGCCCTTGGCGGGTGAGCGCGTAACCTTCGGTGACCCGCTCCACGAGGTCCAGCGACCGCAGCGTCTTCAGGCGGGTGTTCATGACCGAAGGCGAGACCCCATCGCATCGCGCCTGGAGATCTCGAAAGCTTGCCGGCCCCGAGGTGAGCTCCCACAAGATGCGGAGGGTCCACCTCTGCCCGAGAACATCCAGCAGCACCATGATGGGGCGACCGGATCGGCTGCCCCGCGCGGTTCGGCCCGGAAGCTTACTCATCGTCGGTGTTCGATGTGTTAGCTACGAAATCAGAAGCTAACGCTACGTATTTCGTAGTATTAATGTCAACGGCATGACCCATATACTCAAGCCTCTCCCAGATCCGCTTCCTGACGATGTCAGCGCTGTCCTCGCCGCTTACCCGAAGCAGGACGGCTACATTCTGCAGCTCTTTCGAACGTTCGCCAACGGGCTACGCTTTTTGAAAAAGGGGGTTCCAAACCTTCTCGATCGTGAGAGTCCTCTCACGCTCCGAGAGCGCGAGCTCGTGATTCTTCGGGTCGCGGCCATCCGCGGCTGTGAGTACGAGTGGGGCGTTCACGTCGCGGCCTTTCAACGGGCGGCGGGGCTGACGGACGCCCAGGTGGCGGCGACCTGTGATCCGGACGTAGATCTTTCGCTGTGGTCCGATACCGAAGCGTTGCTCCTGACGTGCATCGGCCAGCTGTGCGACCGCGGACGGATGGATGATCAGACCCGCGACCGATTCGAGGCGACGTGGACGGTGGAGCAACAGCTTGAAATCTTTGCCCTGGGCGGGGCGTATCACACGGTCTGCTTCGTCGCCAATACGGCTCGGCTCCCGCGGGAGCCGTTTGCGGCGTCCTTTCCCCGCCGGTCTTCGCCGCCCGCGCGGTAGACGTTACGGGCAGCGCGCGGGCTCGAGGAAGGTCCGCAAGACCTCTTCCGCGGGGTCGTCTTGACCGAGGATGATGGCAAAGGGCTCGATCGGCTGCTGGTCCGGCCAGCTCGATAGCTTCCAGTACAGGACGCCGGCCAGGAGGCCCGAGGCCTGGCACTGTGCGACCTGACGGAGGGCTTCGAGCGCCGCCGCGCGTTCGGGGAGGGTACGGGGCTGGTCTTCCCAGATCACCAGCTCATCGTTCACGATCTCGAAGCCGCTTTGCGCCCACGGACGGACGGTGCTGTGCCGCCGGTTGGTGTACCCCAGCTCGGTGAACAGGACCGGCTTGGTTAGGCCCTCTCGGCGGCGGTGGCTGGTGATCTCGTCGAAGACTCGGCGCCACGCCCGCCCCAGGCGGGACTGAAGTCCGGCCGTCGATAGGTCGGCCCGAAGCTCGAAATAGGCGTTGATGCCGATGACGTCGAGGGCGTCCCAGAAGGTCACCTCGCGGTACTGATCGAAGTTGGCTGCGTACGTCAGCTGACCGCGGTATACCGCACGGACCCGCCGGATGAGTTGGCGCCACTGCTGCTCGTGATGGCGGCGGCGGCGATTGATCTCAGCGATAGGGTTGTTCGCCGACTGAAAGGCCGTGGTTTCCGCCCAGCGCCGCCAGCGCTCGGCGCGCGCGTCGAGGAAGGCGGCGGTGTCCGCGAAGTCGCCGCCCCCCAGGGCCGCCCGATGCACGGCGGTGATCCGGGACCCGAAAGACAGCACCTTCCGTCGGTACTGGGCTTGCTCTTCGCGGTTCAGGTACCAAGCTTCGAGGGCGGGTATCGCATCGACGGGGCGGGTCGACGTCATCCGGTTGAGCTCACTTCCGATGCCCAATACGTCGACGCCGGTGGTCTCCGCCAACCGCGCCCACCGCAGCACGAAGGCCGAGTAACGCTCGAACCACTCGTCGACCTGATCGTCGGTGCGAGGCGAGACCATGCCGTGCCACAGGAAGCGGTTTCGCTCGTAGGCATGGTCGAGGGCGACCCGGAGGATCAACACCACGCGCAGGCCGGCTCGCTTGGCGGCTTCTATCTCCGCCCGAACCGGAGCGAGCTTGGCGTCGGACGCGATCCGGGCCGCGTCCCAGTCTTCTTGCTTGGCATAGACGGTGGTCGACACCGTGTTGAGGCCCGATCGACGCACGGCGGTGATCCATCGATCGAGCTTGGGCTCATTGATCTGAATCCCGCCGATCAACGGCGCGGGTCGAGGCGGGGACGACTGTTGACAGCTCCCCAACGCGAGGAGCGCCCCGGCGGCGGCGAGCCCGCGACACGAGCGGCCGCGCCCAAAAGGCATCATCTGCAGAGGAGCATGCCATGGTACGAAGACCCGGTGAAGGTTGTCGTTTTCGGGGCCGGGGGCGTCGGCGGTTACTTCGGCGCTCGCCTCATCCAGTCAGGGATTCACGTCGCGTTCATCGCCCGCGGTGCCCATCTCGACGCGTTGAAGCGCGATGGTCTTCGTCTGAGAAGCCCCCTCGGCGACGCGCACCTGCGCGAGATCCAGGCGAGCGATGATCCGGCGACCGTCGGCCCCGCGGACCTCATCCTGCTTTGCTGCAAGACCTGGCAGCTCGACGCCGCGCTCGCCGCGCTCGCCCCCCTCGTCGCCGACGGCACGGTGGTGGTTCCACTCCTGAACGGGGTGGAGGCCGCGGCTCGCACCGCAGCGCGCGTCGGGGACGCCCCGGTCTTGGGCGGCACGTGCAAGATCATCGGCCATATCGGGAGGCCAGGAGAGATCGTTCACCTGGGGGCGACGCCGTGGATCGGCCTCGGCGAGCGTTCGGGGGCGCCGTCCGAACGAGTGATCACGATCGCGGACCTCCTTCGAGGCGCGGGCATCGAGGTCGAGGTCTCCGCCGACAT
>JANQQN010000299.1 GCA_028289325.1 Myxococcota bacterium
CGCGTACGCGACGCCCGGCGATACCAAAGAGCTGGCGACGGCGGTGGCGATGGCCGATCCGCCGCCGCGGCGGCCGAAGAAGACCTACGAGGTCGACGCCGGAGACGGCAAGACGACGGTCGTGGTCGTAGAGCCGCAGCGCGATCAGGAGGTGGCGGACGATCCGGAGTTCATGGCTGCCGCCGAGAGCAGCAACGTGGTGAACCGCGACGTCGACGCGCCGAAGACGCAAAAGCCGAAGAAGGTGAAGACCAAGCAGCTGACCAAGCCTCGTCCATACAAGATCGACGACTTCGTCGAGGCCCGCATCAAGGAGATGAAGGCCATGGAAAATATGATGGACGACATGCGTCGCCGGCTCGACCGGCGGCGGGGGCGCGAGCGCCGTCGCCCCGACTCCAGCGGCATGGGCCTCTGGTAGTCTCCGCCACGCCTGGCCATTCCTTGTCAGACGAACGACCTCATGTTAGCGGCCGCTTGCGGCCGCGGCCGCCTTGAGGTTGAAGGTGAACAGCATGAACCGTCGTCGAGCACTCTCGTCCATCGTCGTTTGCGCGAGCGCCATCGCCCTGGGGGCGACCGGGTGCGGGCCCAAGCGCCAGGTCACTTATGTCGAATCCGGCGCCGCGGGGGCCGGGCTGTCGGGCTATTGGAGCGAAGGTGACGCCCAAAAGGTGGTCAAGACCATGATGGGCCAGATGCTGAGCTCCCGCTGGCTCGGGAACTTCCGCCAAGACGAGAGTCGCCGGCCGGTGGTGAAACTCAAGGGGGTCATCAAGCGGACGGACGACCGCAACGTCAACGAGCAGTACTTCGGCAAGCAGCTGGAGCGAACCCTGCTCAACTCGGGCCAGGTTCGAGTCGTGGCCGCCGCTGGTCAGGACGATATCAACGTCGACGAGCGCGACCGCCAGTCGCAGCAGGCGAGCGACGACAGTGCGAAGACCCAGCAGGACGAGCTGGGGGCAGACTTCACCCTGCAGACGATCATCAACTCTCAAAACGACACCGACGGCCGCGGCCAGGCCATCCGGGCGTACCTCATCAACATGGAGCTGCTGTCGGTTCAGACCAACGAAAAGGTCTGGATCGGCGAAGAGCGGATCGTGAAGTACGTCCGGCAGGCGCGGACCAGCTGGTGAACGGCGGGGCGGTGACCCGTCCCAAGCGACCGAACAGGACACGGGGGCCCCAATGACCTTGGCCGTACTCGCGCGCTTTACTCTGGTGGTCGGGCTGGTCGTATCGGGCGGCATAGGATGTCGCTCGCACACCGGCTTCCGACAGCAGTACCTCAAGAACCGGCAAGACCTGCTGAGCGGGAACTGGGCGGCGGCGGCCAAAAAGTATGAGGCCTCCAAAGACCAGGTGTTCCGCGAGTCCGACCGAGTCATGTATTGGCTCAACCTCGGAACGCTGCAGCACTACGCCGAGCAGTGGAGGAACTCGCAGGCGAACTTCGTAAAAGCCGAGCGAGCGATCTCCGATCTGTTCACGACGTCGATCACCGCCGAGGCGAGCAAGTACACCGTCAGCGAAACATTGGCCCCCTATGAGGGGGAGGATTTTGAGAAGATCCTGCTGTACTTCTACACCGCCATCAACAACGTCGAGCAGGGTCGGGTCCGCGACGCGCTGGTCGAAGCTCGGCGCGCTGATGAGTTCCTGAAGAAGATTCGCGTCCGGTACGACAAGGACGAGAAGCAATCTACTCTATATAAAGAAGATGCGTTCATGCTGTGGCTGGTCGGTCTTTTCTATGAGATCGAGGGCAGCTACAACGACGCTTATCTGGCTTACAAACGATCGTTCGAAGTCTACCAGGGGGCTTATCGACGCTTGTTTCGGGTCAAGACGCCATCCTACCTCGTCGAGGACATCATTCGCACCGGCCGCCTCTCGGGTCTGGAGCAAGACGCGGCGGCGTTCATGCAGCGCTACGGAGGAACGGGGCGGACCGCGGCCAACGTGCGCGAGCAGGCGGAGATCATCTTCATCCACGGCGGGGGTGAAGCGCCCCACAAGCGGCAGCGAAACATCAATCACAAGATGCCGGACGGCTATGTCGCCCGTGTTGCGCTACCGCAGTTCGAGGCCACGAAGCCGACGATCACCCGTTCGATGATTACGGTGGGGGGCCAACAGATCCCCACTCAGATGGCGGAGCCGGTGACGACGATCGCGCTGAAGAACTTCAAGCACCAGCTGCCGGGCATCACCGCGCGGGCCATCGCCCGGGCCACGGTCAAGTATCTGGCCACCAAGGGAACCAAAAAGGCGGTCGAAGGCGGCAAAGACGCCACGAAACAGACGCGGCTGGCCGCGTCGATCGTGGGTCTCGTGGGCAACGTCGCTGCTTTCGCATCGGAGAACGCCGACCTGCGCACATGGAGTTTGCTACCGGCGTATTTTCGAGTGGCTCGAGTATGGGTCCCGGCGGGAACGACGTCCGTCGACGTCAGCTTCGGCGGCCGCGGTGGGGGCGGGAAACCGAAGACCATCCCGCTTAGCCTCCGCCCTGGCGAGCGACGGATCATCAGCCTGCGTACGGTGCGATGAGCTGCGCCTTTCGTCCCGCCCCGAGATAACGATCCAAGACCAACGAGGAATGATGGTGTCCCGATGAAAGCGTCCATGACGACAACCAATCCTGCGGAAACCGAGGTGACCTTCGGCGTCGACCGTTCGCCCCCCAGCGTCGGTGGGGGCCGATATCGTTGGTCCGCGGGCAACGCGGGCCTCGGCCGCTGCGTGGCGGTCGTCGCGGTGAGCGCCCTCGCGGTCGCCTGCGCGGGCGGTGGCCGCCGAGGACCATCGGCCAAGCCGTCCTCGGACGCGCCCAAGTGGGTGACCCAAACCAGCTACGTCGACAAGCGTACCTTCTACGGGGTCGGCGCATCGGCGGGGGTCAAGAACATGGGCTTGGCTCGCAGTCGGGCCGGCAACAACGCCCGCAACGAAGTGGCGAAGGTCGTCGAGACCTACAGCGCTTCGCTGATGAAGGATTACGCGGCATCGATTTCCACCGGTGACCTGAGTAATGCCCAAGAAGAGCAGCTCGTAGAGCAGGCGGTGAAGACCTTCACCGCGCAGCTGCTCACCGGGGTCGAAGTCACGTCGTACTACCGAGACGACGGGGGGGTGGTCTACGCCCTTGCCCAGCTCAACCTCGACCGGCAGGCGGCGATCGCGGCCGCCAAGACGAAGATGGGCCCCGGGCTCTCCGACTGGGTGAAAGACAACCAAGATCAGGTCCTCGACGACCTTCAGGGCGGAATGCGCCGGGAGCCGCCTCGTCCCCCGCCGGTCGCTGCCGCCCCCCCAGCGCCCGCACCTCCACCGCCCGCGCCCGTGGAGCCGCCCCCGACCGTGCGCTCGTGCGATTCCTCGGCGTTCCTGTGCGCGACCGGACAGGGCAGCGATCAGGACACCGCCGACGTCGCGGCCCGAGCCGAGCTGGCCCGGATCTTCGAGGCCAACATTCAATCGGTGGCGCAAAGCTACGCGAGCGCGGCCCGCACCATCAGCAACAAGACCGGCGAGAAGTGGATCGAGACCAGCCAATTTAGCCAGCAGTCCCTGGTCACCACGAACAAGGTCGTCCGTTTCTCGCGGATCCTCGGCCGTTGGAAGACCGGCAACATCTACAACAGCCTGGTGGCCATCGATCGCGCGCAGGCGGGCAGCGACCTTCGGGCGCGGATCCAGTCGCAAGACGAGGTGGTGCGCACTCAGCTTCAGCAAGGGCAGGGGGCCTCGGATGCCCTTCAGCGCATCAAACACGCGCGGGCCGCTGTCAGCGCGTTCGTGGCGCGAGAGGCGCTCAACAGTGACCTGCGGGTGATCCGCGCCGACGGGCGAGGGATCCCGTCGCCGGTGCCGATGTCGGATCTCCTCGACCTGCTCCAGCAGGCCAACCGGCAGCTGTCGCTGGGGATCGCGCTCGCCGGCCGCGGTGCGGATCGGGTGCAGGCGTGTCTCGAAGAGGCGATGACCAGCCGCGGTTACGAGGTCGAATCCAACGTCGATGAGCAGGCCTCCCGCGTGGATATCGCCGGCAACTTCGACGTCCTGATCAAAGGTCAGCTTCGCTCGCAAGAGCTGGGCAAGGTTCGGAGCTCGGAGGTGGTGCAGGTCCGGCTGACCCTGCGCCTCATCAACGGCAAATCGGGCCGAGTGCTCAAGACGATCACCGGTTCCCAAAAGGGTACGCGGCGGAGCGTGGATGCCGCGCTATCCACGGCCGCCTATCAGCTGTGCAAGAAGAAGGTTCCGGGCATGATTCGGGATATCGACCGGTACTTCGTGCGCTGACCTTCCCTCACAAAAGCTCGAAACCGATCCCCCGCGTCACCGATAAAGCCGGTGAGGAGCAGGGGACCGCAGCGCGCGGGACCCCGAGAAACGCGGAGGCCATGTTGCCTACATTTCGATCGCGCGGCGGCCGGCTCGCGATGGCCCTCGCACTCGCCGCGGCCGGATGGGGGTTCGCCGCCCAGGGCCCCCGATGGTCCAACAGCGCGCAGGTGCCGGTTCCTTACATGGTCGCCCCGGCGGGGAGCGACGACGTCGCCGAGGCCGTGCTCCTCGTCGAGCGTGCGTTCGGGCGCTGGCAAGACGTGTCCTGCGCCTATCTGACCTTCGAGCGCCAGCCGTGGAGCGGGGCGGAGGAGGTCGCCAATGACGGGGTCAATCGGGTGTTCTGGGTCGAGGACGAGCAGGCGTGGCGAGACTTTCTCGGCCAAGCGGATACGTTGGCCCTCACGTTTACTTTTTCCTCGGTCGACGAACCGGAGATCCTCGACGCGGACATGATCCTCAACGGGGCCGACTGGCGATGGACGAGCGACGCGGGTGACGTCGACCGCTCGCCGCCGGGGCCGATCGATGTGGAGACGGTGGTGCTCCACGAGGTTGGACACTTTTTTGGGCTGGCCCACAGCGACGACCCGTCCGCGGCCATGTTTCGGAGCAACAACAAGGACACGCAGCGCGAGCCAGCCGCGGACGACATCCAAGGGGTCTGTGCGCTCTATCCGAACGGAGAGCCGGTGCCGGGGGCCGATCCCGGCGACGGGCCGGTCGGGGCCCCGTGCACCACCGGCCAGGACTGCGCCAGCGAGCTGTGCGTCGACGATATCACCTTGGGCCGTACGTACTGCAGCCAGGGCTGCTTGCCCGCTCAGACCAACAGCTGCCCGGTCGGTTTCTCGTGCGAGCCCGCGGGCGACGGAAACTCGTTCTGCTTGGCGCCTTTGCCCGTCGACGAACTGTGCGACCAGTGTTCGAACGGCGGCCAGTGCAGCTCGGGCCTATGCATCTCGGTCGCCGGCGTGAACGAGCTTCAGCCGTTCTGCAGCCAGGCCTGCGACCCTGGCCAGGCCGTTGGTTGTCCCGAGGACTTTCGGTGCGAGCTGATCCAACAGGCGGGAACGTCGCTCGGAGCCTGCGTACCCAACACCGGTATCTGCGACCCTCGGGGCAAGGGTGGCCAGGACGAGCTGTGTTACGCCAACGGGCGCTGCAAGGCCGGCCACCGGTGCATCCCGTACAGCGGGAGCGTCGACCGGTCATTCTGCTACGCCGAGTGTGACTGGGACCAACGAGGCGGCAGCTGCGGGCGGCCGCGGACGGTATGTTCGCCGGTCCAGGGCCTGATGACCACCGCCGCCTGCTTCACGTTCGCCGAGGTCGGTCAGCCTTGCATCCCCGAGGTGTGCGAACCCGACGCGGCGTTTTGCGCCTTCGATGAACAGCTCGGGATCGAATCGGCGTTGTGTTACCAGCGCTGCCCCAACGGTCAAAGCGACTGTCCGGCCAACAGCGAGTGTCAGACCTTCCCGGGTCTTCCGTCTATCTGCGTGTCGAACGCGGGGTTCAAGAAGGACGGCGAGGCGTGCGCCAGCGACGAAGAGTGCGAACTTGGCCAGTGCCGCCCGTTCTTCGGGGCCCGGCTGTGCACTCGGGACTGTGACCCCACCGATCCCGCGGCGTGTCCGACCGGTCTTCGCTGCTACGTGAACGACGGTCAGGCCGTCGGGTTGTGCGGTCCACCGGCGATCTCGGATCCGCCGGATCCTCCCCGGGGGGTCTCGGGGGTCGACGACGCTTACTGCGCGTGTGACCGGACGAATCAGTGCGACGACGCCTGCGACTGCGACCCCGAGTGCGACGGTGGCTCGTGCCGGTGCACTCGCGTCGAGGCTCGATGGCCCGGATGGTGGGCGCTTTGTGGGCTCACGTTCGGCTTGGGGATCGTCTTGGCCGCGAGAAGCCGGGTCCTGCGCTCCGGGGTCCGCAGATCTCGGGTTTCACCGCGACCTTCGGTATACGGTGAGTGACCGGTGGGAGCAGCGACGGCGGTGGCCGCGGGGCAGGCCAGAGAGTAAGCTCCCCGCCGATGAGGCCTCCACCACTCGTTCTGATCCTCGCTGGTCTGACCGCAAGCTTGGTTGCTTCTTGTTCCCAGTCCCTGCGCGCCGGCGCGACCCCGGATCTCGATGAGCAAACCGGCATCGTGGTTCTGGTGGTCGACACCGACACGCCGTTGAGCGACATCTCCTTCAATCGAGTGAACCAGTACGAAGGCTTTCGCCTTAGCTTCGTCGATCGCGGGCGATCCGTGCATCTATTCGAGGTGCCGGCGGAGCGGTACCGGTTGGCGGATTTCGAGACCGGCAAGGAAGAGTTCACCCCTGAAGCCGGGGGGGAGCTGTGCGTGCTCGTTGAGCCGGGGCAGCTCAACTATCCCGGCCACTTCGTCTTCCGCAGCGCGCAGCGGAAAGACGGCTTTCGCACGTACGCCAACTGGGAGTGGCGTCAGGATTTCGAGGACATGAAGCGTCGGGTCACCATCGAGTGGACGGACCTGCTGGCGTCGTATCCCGTAAAGCCGACCGAGTGTCCGTGAGCCCCGCCGACGGGTCCGATGTTTACCATCCCCGAGCGGCCGCATGGATGACGGCCTCGCTATCGATCGCGGTCGAGCCGCGCCTGCCGCCGCCGTGGGGCTCCTCGCCCTGGCTTCCGGCGGCGGGATTCGCGGCGCCGCCCACCTCGAGCGGATCGGGGGATCGGAGACCGCCGCGTTCGGGGCGGTGATCATGGTTCTGACCCTCGCCGCGATCGGGGCGGGGTTGTGGGCTCGACCGCCGATTCACCGCCAGCTGGTGTTCTTTCTCCCGTGGATCGGCGCGAGCGCGGTCGCGGTCCTGATGGCCACGGTGGCCCTGATGACGCCGGAATCCCGGCCCACCCTCGGGCCGGCGGCGCTGGAGACGGCCGGGGGTTTAGGGCTCCTCAGCGCGGTGGCTCGCGCGATCGAGGCGACGCTCGTCGAGCGGTTTCGCTGGTATCACGTCGGCGGCCAGGCGAAGGCAGAGCTGCATCACGACGCCATGACGTCGTCGCTGGTGCCCGCGTCGGCCTTGGTGGCCGGGGACGAGATCCGCGTGTCGGCCGGCGACAGAATCCCGGTCGACGGTCGACTGTCTTCACCGGGCGGAGAAGTCGACGAGTCGGCGGTGATGGGCGACGGTCCAACGGTCGACAAGGTCCGCCGCGACCCGGTTTTTGCCGGGACCCGGGCGGGGTCGCCGCTGCGGGTCGAGGTCGCGGGTCCTTGGGCCGAGAGCTGGGCCGCGCAGCGCGACGCTCGGCATGATGAGGTCGTGCGGAGGCTGACGGAACCCGATCCGTCCAGCCGAGCCACGGCCGCGGCGGCGACGGTCATCGCCGCCGCGGTGGCGGGATGGGCCATCACCCGTTCGGGGCCGCTCGCCGTCGGGGAATGGATGCCGACGGTGGCCGCGGTCCTGATGGCCACGGTCGTGATGAGCGACTCGCTCGCCCGAATGCGGGCTCGTCTCGGGTTTCTTCAGGGCATGGCGTCGGCAGGGTTGGTGATAAGTCGCCCTCGCGACCTTCGGGCGTTGGCGTCCGGGGGCCGGTGGTTCATCGACCCTACGCTGATAGTGGTCCCCGGGGCCCTCGAGGTCCGGCCTGTGGGTGGGTTTCGAGGTGAGGACCTTCTGGCCGTGGCCGAGGCCCTGATGCGGACCGACCGGGGGCTGTTGCCCGCCGCTTTGCGAGGCGCCCCGCTGACCGGGCGACGAAACGTCGATGCTACGCCTCAGGGGCGAAGTGGGGTGTACCGCGGCACGATCGACGGCGACCGATGGTTCGTGGGACCGTCGGACGCCGTCGAGGACCAACTTGACCGACAGGTCGTCGCGGACGCGCGAGCGGCCATGCCCGAGCTTGGGGATCTCGACCCATGCCTGTGGTGGATCGGCCGCGACGAGCGTACCCTGGCCGGCGCCATCGCGATCAGCATCGATGTCGAGGCATCGGCGCTCGCCGCTGGTCGGGCGCTCGAAGCGCGACTGAGCCCGCTCGAACCCGACGCGACGATGCTGTCGGCGCTTACGGGCGTTCCGGTCGCCGACCGGCCTCCAGGGCCGCGCGACGTGACCATCGTCGACGAGCAGACCCCGCCCCCGCGCGCCGGCGTGCGGATCCGCGTCGTCGATCCTCGGATCGGCCGGCGGCTGCCGGTCGCCGGCGCGCCGCGTCTGATGCGGCCGGCATTGGCCCGATGGGCGGAGGGATTCGCGGGGGCCGCCGATGACCGAGCCAAGGCCCTGGGTCACGGGTGGCTCGTCCTCGCCACGAACATGACCGCGATGGCGGCCTTGGCCCTCACGGGGGGACTTGCGCCGTGGGTGGCGGCAGGGCTGGGGCTTCTGACCCTGCTGTTGTCCGCCGGCCGCCCGCCGCTGCCCCCGAACTTCTCAGGTCGCTGGTGAGGCCGAGGTCACGATCAGGCCAACAGCTGGGGCTCGCGAATTCGGGCCACGGTGGGGACAATGGCGAACAGGAGGGCGCAAAGGCTGAACACAGCGTCATCAGCGTGGCTGATCAGCCACGCCAAGCACCCCAGCGTTCCGGCCGTGGTGAAGGCGAGGACCGGCAGCCGCCGGGGCACGGTCAGCGTCAACGACAGGAGGATCAGCAGGGGGACACCGAAGACGACGGTGCGCAGCACGCTGTCGCCGCTCTCGGTCACCACCGACCAGCGATGAAAGAGGACGTCGGCGAATACGACGACGCTACAGCACGCGAGGACCAGCACCGCCGCCGCCGCCGCGTCTTTGGCGACCATCGCGTGGCGGACGTACTGCTTGACGTGAAGATCGACGAACGCCTCGAGGGCGGTGTTCAGCACTTCCATGCACAGCACGACGAATACGCAAAACAGGATCGATGCGCGGGACGCGAGGTCGAGGTCGAGGGCCATGCCCACCAGCATGACCGCGGTCCCGGATACCCAGTGAATCTTCATGTTTCGCTGCGTGCACAGGGTTCGTAGCACGCCGTTGATCGCAAACCTGAAGGATGCTGTCAGACTTCCTTGCGCGGACCTCGGGACCGGCCTCGACATCAGCGCCGCAATAACACGTACACGGCCCCTGCGCCCCCATCATTGGGGCGAGCGGTGCAGAACGCGAGCACGACTCGGCCCACGCGTCCCCGCTCGAGCCAGCTGGTGAGAAGGATCTTCAGGACCGGGATCTTGTCTTTCGAGTTGAGTCCGCGGCCGTGCACGATGCGAACGCAGCGGTGTCCGAGCTTGATGCCTCGGTCGATGAACTCCGCCACCGCTTGCCGGGCGTCGTCTCGCCGCATTCCGTGCAGGTCGAGGTGACCTTGAACCGCGAACTCGCCGCGCCGCAGCTTCGTGAGTAGCCGCCGATCCACTCCTTCCGCGAGCCCTTCGATGAACTCATCGGTATCCGCGATATCGAAATGGGTGATGCCGTCGACCAACATCTCGAGCTCGGCCAGCGCCTCGGCGTCCTCGTCGTAGACCGGGACGTGGCGCGCGTCGGCCGGTGGCAACGCCGGTTGCAGCTGGCCTCTCGGGTCATCCTCGAGCCGGGTCGCGTTGCCCACCGCGGCCAGAAAGGCGGCTTCGTCATCGGGAGGACGGCTGGCTCGCTCGTCGCGGTGCGGGCCAACGGCGCGCAAAAATAGAGCCCGGTCGGCGGCGGAGGCCGAAGGCGAGGCATCCGTCGGCGGGGCCGGGCGGTCGGCGGGCCGGGCCGAGCCGGAAGCCGATCGGCTGGCGTCGACTCGGGCTTTCCGCTTCTCCTTGTGGGCCTGCTTGATCTCCTTCTTCAGGAGATCGGCCGCCTCGAAGAACGGATTGTTGAACGGCTTGGGTCCTCGACGCGCCACTGACCATTCCCCATTGCCCGCTGATCGGCCGCGTTTGCCTTGGCGTTCGGGCTCTCCGCACGAGCGTCGATCCGGACGCGGCATGACCGCGGCCCCGCCCGCGCTGCAGATGTACGCGCGTTCGCCGGGCATCTTACTTCTGACCGAACCTGTGAGCGGCGAGCAAGCCCGAGGTGCGATCGGAGGGCGCGGTCCACGACAAGAACGTGGCGGGTCCACAGGTCAAGGGGTTCCGAAGTAGAACGGCGACGCGATCCGATCCCGCGATTGAAGAAATAGAGATCCCGCCCTGTGGATCAGGTGATCCGGTCAAGATTCAGCATGCACGAAGAAAGAGTTCATTAGACCCAAATCTGTCGGTCTGTTCACGCTTACGTCACGTCACAACTCGGGGAACTCCGTCGAACACCGATGATGGGACCTGTATGACGGGAATTTATTCGCACCACAAGTCGTTGTATTGCCTGTGGTTTGGCTGTGTGAGAACAATATTGCTGCTGCGATGCAGCAAAAGAGTAAAAGGGACTGAATACATGTTGCGAGCTGAGACGCCACCAGCCAACATGGAGGTGGGTGTCGACCCAAGTGGGACTAGAGACGACGCACAACGATGCACAACGAGTTGTAGTGACCGAACGTGTAGTGTCTCAATCTCGCGGAGGGCCGGCCGATAGGTGAGGACAATGGACCGCCGGAGCATTCTCATCATCGACAGGGACTCGTCGTTCCGCCAAAACGCTGGCCGCTTCCTCACGGAACGAGGATTCGCCGTCAGTGAGGCCGAGAACGCGCAAGCAGGGCTGGAGGAAGTCTACCGATCCAACCCGACGTTCGTGCTCATGGATCTCGCCATGGCCCGTTCGCCGGAGTTCGATCTGGTCGACCGCGTCCTAAGCCAGCCCACGCCGCCGGGGGTGGTCTGCGTCGCGCAAGACTGCCGGGTTCCGGACGTCGTCGGGGCCATCAAGGCCGGCGTGCTCGACGTCCTCGAGCGGCCGGTCGACGGCGAAAAGCTCGTTCGCATTCTCGAACGCGCCGCCCAGACCACCGCAGACCTCGCGCCACCTCAGGTGTCGATCCCCGCCACCCGGGCCCTGCGCCTGACCCGCGATCCGAAGATCGACCACCTGGTCGTGGAAAGTGACGTCATGCGCGCCGTCCTGGCGCGGGTGGAGCGAATGACCAGCGTCGAGGTGCTGGTCCTGGAAGCCGAGCCCGGGGTCGGTCAAGACGGCGTCGCCCGCCACTGGCATGCGTCTGGTCCCCGCGCCCAGGGGCCATTCATTCGCGTCCCCTCGACCAACGAGAACGGGGTCACGCCGGAAGACGCCCTTTTTGGCGCCAGCGGCGTGCCGAGCGCGTTCGCCCAGGCCAAGGGCGGCGTGGTCTACATTGAGTCGCTCACCGCCCTCGGCGCGACCGGTCAGGAGCGCTTGGCCAAGCTGCTGCAGGGCCTGGCCGCGGCTCGGGTGAGTGGGACGACCGTTCGCTGGCCGCCGATGGTCATCTGCGTCGACCGTCCGATCGCGGTCGATCTGGAGGCGGGCCGGATTCGCCGTGACCTGGTCTCGGCCCTCAGTCAGGCGGTGGTTCGCATCCCCCCCCTGCGAGAGCGCAAAAAAGACATACCCGAGCTGATCTACCGCACCGTCAACGCGATCCAGCAGATCAGCGGGGCCCCCGGCGCCCATGTCGACCCCGTGGTCGTCGAAGCGTTGGTGAAGCGAGACTGGGAAGGCAACGTACCCGAGCTGGTGGCGACGGTGACCAAGGCCGCCGCCTACGCCGACGACAGCCATCTCGTCCTCGACCTCACCGCGAAGTTCGACGAGCCGCCGCCGCCGGTGGTCGTCGCACCGCCGCCGCCGCCGGAGCCCGCCCAGTGGTCGCCGACCCTCGATGCCGAAGGGCAAGTGCAGCCCTACGACGTCTATGAGGCCGAGATCTTCCGATTCGCGCTCGAGAACGCGGGGGGCTGTGTGTCCCGGGCCGCCGAGCTGCTCGGCGTGGGCCGGGCGACGATGTACCGGAAGATGCGGGCCTACAAGATCAAGGTGCCGCCGGTGTCCGAGCGGGCCATCTCCCGGAGCCGCCGCCCCAAGAAGCGTCGAACCCCCGAGACCCACCCCGCGAACCCGGTGGTGTCCCCGTTGACCCCTCAAGATCTGGCCTCCTGATCCCCCTGCGGTCCGCCGCGCGTCCGGATGTCGTAAGGCTTCCGGGCGCCGCGGGGCGTGCGATTCCCTCGTCGCCGCACCTCGCGACCCCCTACTACTCGGCGGCGGAAGTTCCGACGCAGGTCGGAACCCGGCGCGGAGTACGCAAGCGGAGCCTGCGGAGCGTCAAAGGCTGTACACTGGAGGAGCGAAGCGATCAGGAGGCCGCGCTGGGTCCGTGGAGCGCGATTTTGTGCAGGTGGAACCTGCTCGAAATCAGTGATCCAGGGGACTAGCGGTGCGTAGTCTCTGACGCAGTGCGAAGCGACCTTCTTGCTGACAAACCCCTACAGGTGGTGAATTTGTAGCTGGGCGGCCATGGAATCACTGCACTCATCGTGAAGACTTGCCCTGGCCCGATGGTTGCTCTCTAGGTCGCCGCAGCGGTGCGTCGACCGAGGCAACCCCGCGAACCAGCTTCATGCTTCCGAGTCCGAGCCGAAATCGACCCATGGACGCCGTGCTTTCGGCGTCAGCTTCGTCGTCCATGATCCCCAGGACGCCGCGGGTAGCGGTATTGCTGAATGGGAACGCCAAGCGGGTGAACGCGCGTGTGCGCGATGCGTTTGCCCATCTCGTTCCCGAGGCCGACCTGTTCTTCAGCCGCTCGATGGACGATGCGGCGGCGTTCTCCCGTACGATCATCGAGCAGCGGTACGGTCAGGTCATGCTTGGCGGTGGCGACGGCACGATCGCCGCGACCCTCAACGCGCTGCTCGAGGCGTCGGACGACCTATCTTCGGCCGACGGTCGCCACGCGCTGCCGGATATTGCGGTGCTGCGTCTCGGGACCGGCAATGGGCTCGGCTACCTGAGTGGCGCCGGCAAGCCGATGCAGGACGCCATGCGGCTGCTTTCAGGCGAGCTGCCCGGGTCTCAGGTGCTGCGGCTGGTGAAGGTCGCCGACTCCGGGCGTGTTTCCGGTGGGCTCGTCACCCCCTTCGGGAGCCTCGGTTACGACGCCCAGGTTCTTAACGACCATCTGCATGTCGTGAATCAGTCGCGAGGCCGGGTCTCGAAGGCCCTCGCCAAGAGCCTGGGGGGATACTTCTACGCCCTCGGAACCCGAACCGTCCGCGCCGAGCTCAACGCGCCGCGAACGGCGATCACGGTGACCGCCCGGGGCCGGGCATCGATCGTCGATCCCCGGACCGACGAGGAGATCCCGCTGGACCCCAATGGCGTGCTGTTCGACGGCACCGCCCGCTCGGTCTCGTTCGGGACGTCTCCGTTCTATGGTTTTGGACTGCGCGCGCTGCCGTTCGCCCGGCGGCGCAGCGACCGGTTCCACGTCCGGGTCTCCATGGCCTCCGTCGCGTTCCTGCTCACCCATCTTCGAAGCCTGTGGAAAGGTACGTTGCGGACGCCGGACTTCGTCGATTTCCTCGTCGAGGGCGCCCGGATCGAGTGTGACCGACCACTGCCCGGCCAGCTCGCGGGCGACGCGATCGGCACGCGAGCCAGCCTGACCCTGGACCTGTCCGAGCACAGCTTTCGACTCATCGACGGCACCGGCCCCCGGCACTGACCCCGCCAGGGCCTCTTTCGGGCTCCCGTCGACCCGAAAAGCGACTATCATGGCCCATCGTGAACGGGTCGGATCCCATGGTGGACATCCCGTTCGATGTCCTCTGGCACGAGCACGGAACCCGGGCCGATGTGTTTCTCTCCCGCCGGGTCAAGCGGATGTCCCGGTCGCTGGCCGCGCGAGTGATCAAAGCGGGCGGGGTACGGCGGGAACCCGGCGGTGGCGTGGTGGACAAGCCTTCGGCCCTCGTCTTCGAAGGCGAGCGCCTGATCATGCGCCGAAAACGGCTGGAAGAGGCGCCGACCGACGATCTGCACATCCCCGTGGTTCACGAAGACCCCCGGGTCTTGGTGGTCAATAAGCCGAGTCATCTCGTCGTTCACCCCACCGCCTCCGCCTACAACCGAACCCTGATTCGCATCATGCGACATCGCCTCGCAGACGAGGCCCTCGACCTGGCCCACCGGATCGACAAAGAGACGTCGGGCTTGGTGGTCATGGCGCGGGACTTCGACGCGGCGTCGGACCTCACCAAGCAGTTTGCTCGTCGGACGGTCGAGAAGCTGTATCTAGCCTTTGTGGACGGGGTTCCGTTGGAAGATCGATTCACCGTGCAGGTACCGTTGCGGCTGGTGCCCGACAGCAAAACCAGCTGCTTGATGGAGGTCGGCGGCGAGGGCGCCATGCCCGCCGAGACCGAATTCACGGTGATCGCGCGCGGTCCCGACGCGGCGGCGATCGCCTGCCGGCCGAAGACCGGCCGCCAACATCAGATCCGCGTGCACCTGCTCCACGTCGGCCACCCGATCCTCGGCGACAAGCTGTATCGCGCCGATGAAGACTTCTTCATCGAGGCGGTCAACGGCCTCCATTCAGACGAGAGGCTGGTGCAGCGGGTGGGCCACGTTCGTCAGGCGCTGCACTGCTGGCGGATGTCGTTCGTTCACCCCAACGGGCAGCCGGTCACGGTGACCACCCCTCCGCCCGCCGACTTGCTCGCGCTCGCCGGGCGCCGACGGCTCATTCTCCCGCCGTCGGTTCAGGAACATGGCATGGCTCGCGCGGGTTGACC
>JANQQN010000306.1 GCA_028289325.1 Myxococcota bacterium
GTGACGATGTCCAAGACGCCCCCACCACCACCGTGATTACGGGTCGGGTCGTCGACGCCGATAATCAGCCCGTCGCCGACGCGCAGGTGTCGACGGTGCCCACGACGCAGACGGTCTCCACCGGCGTCGACGGCCGGTTCCGCATCGAAGGGGCGAGCTTCACCCAAAGCTACACGGTGACCGCGGAGAAGGGCGGGTTCCAGCTCGCGTCGGTCAACATTACCCCATCCGCGACCGGAGCCAACGAGGTCGCGCTCGTCCTCAACGTGATCGAAGTCTGCACCGCCGATGAGCGCCGGTGCGTCGGAGGCGGCGTGGAGGCGTTCGAGGTCTGCAACGCCCAGGGAAACGGCTATGGCGACCCGGTGTCCTGCGGCACCGGCCAGGTCTGCCAAGAGGGTCGATGCACGGGCGAGTTCATCCTGACCGTGACGCCGTCCAGCTTCGGGGTCATTCGCACCGAAGCCGGCCTCTCCCCGGCCATCAACTGCGGTGAAACCTGCGTTCAGTCGTACCCGGTGGGGGCGCAGGTGCGGTTGACCGCGATCGAGCTGGCCCGCGGTCGGTTCGAGGGCTGGACCGACGACTGCGCGGCGGCGGGGACCGCCACCGAATGCGTCATCACCATGGACGCGGACCGCACGGTCAGCGCGGACTTCGTGCAGTTCGCCTTTCCCGTCAGCGTCAGCCGCGCGGGCACCGGCGACGGAAGGGTGACGTCGACACCGGCGGGGATCGACTGCGGCTCGTCGTGCACGGCGGACTTCGAGCGAAACGCCACCGTGGAGCTGGTCGCGGTGCCGGAGACCGGCTCCGAGTTCGAGCGATGGGAGCAAGACTGCTCGGGAACCGCGCCGACCTGCACCCTCACCATCGACGGCGATCAGAATGTCCGGGCGCTCTTCCGCGAGCCGACGTTCACGTTGACGGTGAACCGGGTGGGCACAGGCACCGGCCGGATCACCTCTTCACCGGCGGGCATCGACTGCGGGACGGAATGCTCCGCCGATCTTCCCCAGAACAGCCAGGTCACCCTGACCGCGGAACCGGCCAATGGCTCGACGTTCGAAGGGTGGTCGGGGGGCGGCTGTACCGGCACTTTGCTCGTCTGCACCCTCAGCCTCGACAGCACGCGGACGGTTCAAGCCCGGTTCGACGGGATCACCTTCCCTCTCGCCGTCACCAAGGAGGGCGGGGGCGCGGGCACCGTCACCTCCGATCCCCCCGGGATCGACTGCGGGAACACGTGTACCGCGGACTTCGGCCCGGATACCGAGGTGACCCTCACCGCGGCCGCGGACGCCAACGCGGGATTTACGGGTTGGGGTGACGCGTGTGCGGCGGCAGGGATGAACCTCCAGTGCACGGTGACCATCACCGCGGAGACCGCGGTCTCCGCCACGTTCGAGCCGTTTTTCTTCTTCCCCCTCGCCGCGACACCGGAGTGTGTGGCGCTGCTGTCGTTCGATGGGCTGACCCCCCTTGCGCACCGGTGCGGAAGCGGGCCCGACGGTTCGGTCCAGGGCACGGGCGCTTACCAGCAGGTCGATTCTCGATCCTCGTTCCTCGACCAGGCCTATGCCCCGGTGGGTGTCGATCCCGCCGGCGCGATCGACAGCGGCCGGTCGATGCCTGCCCCGCCCGCGGCGACCATCGAGCTGACGGTGTTCCGCGATGGTGCGGCGCTGGACGGCAGCGGGGAAGCGGTCCTGGTGAGCGATATCGACCGGTCGTTGCCCGACGGGGGAATTCGGCTGGTGGCCCTCGACGACGGCGCGGTGGCGATCCAGACCTGGCAAGGCGGCGCGGTGGCGGCCACGGCGACGGCGGCGGGCGCGCTGATGGAACCTCCTCAATGGACCCATATCGCGGCCACCGTCAGCACCACCGACGGCCTCACCCTGTCCGTCGACGGTCAGGTGGTCCAGACGCTGCCGGGGCCCATCGGCTGGACGGCGTCTTCCTCGACGGCGTGGGTCAGTGGCGAACGCGACGGCGCATCCGGGCCCCGACACCGCTTGAACGGCGCCGTGGATGAGTTCAGGCTGACCCCTGGTGTTCCGGACTGACCGGCTCTGGATCTCGGCTCCGCTAGGCCAGGATCCCCTTTTACGCGCGCAGAGGCGCGCGTGACCCCGTCATCGGCGAGACCCCCGGTTTCGGCGTTCCTCGGCCCCCTGGGGACCGAGGTCCTCGAAAGGGTCCGAGATGTTCGGGTGCGGGCCCGCGCGTTTCGGGCGGTGTCGATCTGCGATGAGGCCCTCAAGGTGGTCGACGCCTTGGATTTATCCCCACACGAAATCCAAGGTTCAGACGGCCGCGACCTATCGGTGTGGAACGCGGTGGCCCCTCAGGTTCGGGAGCTCCTGGTCACCGTCGGACGGGCGAGCCGGGTGCTGCAGGATCTGTTCAGCCCCATCGAATCGCCGGCCGACGAAGCCGAGCCGGCGTCGGTAGACCTCGAGCTGGCGTTATCGACGATGGAGCACGGCGAGCCCCCGGGCCCGATCCGTGACCGACGGGAGCTCGAGATCGATCGTCTGGTGGAGCGGACCACCGATGTGGTTCTCTGCCACGACATCATCTGTCAGCTGGCGAGCATGTTGGCGGCCGACTTTCACGCGTTCGCCACCCGGTTACGCAACCCGGCTGTCGTCTCGGATCGATGGTTGCTGCTCGCGGAGTTACAGGAACTCAAGTCCAAGTGCACCCAGTGTTTGGAGGCGATCGTGGCGTCGATCATCCAGCCGCTGACCGATCAGCCGCTACACATCATCCTCCCTCGGTACGCCGACGCCACGGCCCGCGCGGTCCTCCTGCGCAGCAAGCTCGTCGACCTCGCTCGAGACATTGCGGTCCTCAACCAGAAGGTGAAGGGCGCCACCCACGGGCAGGCGTTGCCGGTCCGTCACGCGATCGCCGTTCGCCTCGAGGAGTTCATCGACCACGCCGCGTACGAGTATCTGCGGCCGGCCGATAAGCGAGAGCTGTCGAAATTCAGGATCGACCTGAAGAGCTACGAGCAGGCGATCGAGAACCTGTCCGGGTTCAGGGCCCTCGTCGACGGCCTGTCGGTGTTTCTCGACGTTCTGCGGGCCATCAATCAGCGGGACCAGCTTGTGCAACATGATCTGCAGACCCTGCGGTCGGCGCTGGTGATCGCCGAGGCCGGAGGCGGGGGCTCGGATCTGTTGACCGCCCTGCGCCCGGTGCTGGGGCGCAACACGGAGCTCGACGAATACATCCGCGCCTTGCGTCGAGGCCTTCCCGTCGACCGCAAGGCGCTCATCGAGGTCGTCGAAAAGACGGAGGCGCTCCTCGCCGCGGGTTGCTGAAGGGCGGTTAGGGGGTAGACTCGGCGCGATGACTGCGTACGAGAACCTCCGCGTACAGACGTCCGAGACGGGCGTCACTCGGATCACCATCGACCGTCCCAAGGTTCTGAATGCGCTCAACGCGCCGACCTTGCTCGAGCTGCGGTCGGCCATCGACGACATTGACGGCCAGACCCGGGTGGTGGTCATCGCCGGCGGGGGCGAAAAGGCCTTCGTGGCCGGCGCCGATATCGCGGCCATGGCCGACTTCACCCCGCTCGAGGCCCGCAAGTTCAGCCGGGTGGGCCACGAGATCTTTCATCAGCTGGAGCGATTGCCCCAGCCCACGATCGCCGAGGTCCAGGGCTACGCGCTGGGGGGCGGCTGTGAGCTGGTGCTCGCCTGCGACTTCGCGATCGCCAGCGAGAAGGCGGTCTTCGGCCTGCCCGAAGTCACGATCGGGGTCCTGCCCGGCTTCGGCGGCACCATCCGTCTCGCCCGGCGAGTGGGGCCCGCGATGGCCCGGCAGATGATGTTCACCGGCGTGCCGATCAAAGCCGACGAGGCGCACCGGCTCGGCCTCGTCAACGAGGTGGTGGCCCCCGACGCGCTGACCGCTCGCGTCGACGAGGTGGCGGCGGCCATCGTGAAGAATGCGCCCACCGCCGTCGCGCTCGCCAAGCAATCCGCCCGCGTGGGGGCGGAGGCCGACCTGGCCAGCGCGGCGACCTACGAACAAGACGCGTTCGCGCTGTGCTTCACCTCGCCGGATCAGAAAGAAGGCATGAAGGCGTTCCTCGAAAAGCGGAAACCCACCTGGCAGGGGTGAGCTGGGGTAGGCGAGGGTTGCCCGGCGGCGGTCAAGGCGCCAAGAGTGCCTACGATGGATTTTGCGCTCGACGCCCCGCATGAACAGCTGAGGACCTTGGCCCGCCGGGTCGCGGCCGAAGCGCTGGCCCCGCGGGCTGCGGCCTACGACCGCGAGCAGCGGTTTCCTCTCGAGCAGATGGCCGCTTTGGCCGAGCGGGGTTTCCTGACCATGCTGGTGCCGAAGGTCGCCGGCGGCAGCGGCCACGGCTCGGTGGCCTACGCCCTCGCGATGATGGAGATGGCCGAAGCGTGCGCCGCGACGTCGGTGACGATGGCCGTCACCAACATGGTGGGTGATGCGATTCGCGCCTGGGGCAGCGACTACCTCCAGAACAAGTACATCCCCTCGCTTCACGACGGCCGCTTCACCGCGGGGGCGTTCGCGCTGTCCGAGCCGGGGGCGGGCTCCGACGCTTCGAGCCTGAAAGCGACCGCGGTGCGCAAAGGCGACCGATACGTGCTCAACGGCAATAAGTGCTGGATTACCAGTGGCGACCGCGCGGGGGTGATCCTCGTGATGGCCAAGACCGATCCCGCCGCTGGGTCGAAGGGCATCTCCGCGTTCTTGGTCGAGCCTGAGATGGCCGGGTTCTCGGTCGGGCGACACGAGGAGAAGATGGGGATCCGCGCATCGTCGACGGTCACCATCAACCTCGAAGACGTCGAGGTACCGGTCGAGAACCGGGTCGGCGACGAGGGCGTCGGTTTCAAGATCGCGATGCGGGCCCTCGACGGGGGGCGGATCGGGATCGGCGCGCAAGCGGTGGGCATCGGACGCGCCGCGCTCAAGGCCGCGGTCGAGTACGTGGGCACGACCCCGGGGCGAGCCGACCGTGCCTCGGTTCGCGCGCGGTTGGCCGAAATGTCCGCCGAGCTGGAGGCGGCCCGCCTGCTGGTCATGCGGGCCGCGGATATGAAAGACCGAGGGATCCCGTTCACGAAACAGGCGTCGATGGCCAAGATGTTCGCGACCGAAGCCGCCAACCGAGCGACCCACCGGGCGCTGGAGATCGTGGGCCCGGACGCCGTCGACGCGCGTCAGGCCGTCGAGCGATTCTTCCGCGACGTTCGGGTCACGATGATCTACGAGGGCACGAGCGAAGTGCAGCGAGTGGTCATCGCGCGCCAGGTCCTCGCCGAGGTTCAATAGACCCTGGGGCGTTCACTCGGCGCTGAAGCCGATGGTGCTGTGGGCGCCGTCGCAGAACGGTTTGTTCTTCGATGCGCCGCACCGACACAGGGCCGCCTTCGTGCCTTCGAACGCCACCCGCCCCGACGAGGCGCGGATGGTGAAGTTTCCCGACAGGAGCAGTGGGCCGTTAGGGGCCCGCTTGACGGTCAGGGTGCCGCCTTTGGCTTCGATCCCCGGTCCGTGTTGGCCGACGGCCCCCGAGTCCTTGAACTCGGCGCCGACGTGGCTGCCGTCGCAGAAGGGCTTGTTTCCCGAGGCGCCGCACCGGCACAGGGCGGCTCGGAACGGCGAGCCCTGCTCGCCGCGGCCGTCGATCTCCAGCTCGCCCCATACGTACAGCGGGCCGTCTTGGCTCACCGAGATGTCGTTGTGTTCCGGCGCCTTCTCCTGTCGTCCCCCGTCTTTGCGGGTGTAGACCAGGGCCCCCGACGGACAGCGCTCGACCACGTCGACCGCTTCCTCCACGGAAACGGCATCGGGGTCGCACCAGGGATCCTTGCTTACATCGAACAGATCTCTATTGCCCCGGCCACACTCGCCCACGTGAATGCACAGCTTTCGGTCGTACACGATCGAGAGCTTCTCGCCCTCGTAAGTGCTCGTACGTTCGGTCATGCCGGATGAGGGATCGAACGGGCGTGGTTCTCAAGCCCCCGACCGCCCTTCGCACGGCTTGGCAGCAGCAGCGTTCTCCCCTCCGGAAGTCAGCCTTTGTACTCGATGATCTCGGATCTTTGTCCGGCCCATCGGCCCAGGTGAAAACGCATCAAGCCTTGGAACTCCGGGAACCGCTGGAGGGTGCATGACGCGGCCCAGAGCGCGGCATCGGAGGTCGACAGACCGCTCTGCCGGTTGCGGCGGAACTGGCGGGCGGCGGTGAGCGGATATCCACCCAGCAGCAGCAAGCTCGCCCCCAAGCTGGGGACCGCCGCGCCCAGGGCCACCGCGGGCACGACCCCGCCCCAGATCACCGCCCGCCGGGCTTCCTGCACCCAGAATCGCTCTTCGGCGTCGCCGTACATGTGCGCGCCCTCGGCGCAGGCGTGACCCCATCGCACCGCGCGCTTCCACCACTGGCCGGCGGTGGTCATCGCCGCGTCGTGCAGGGTCATCTCGTGGTCGATCCGAAGCACTTTCCAGCCTTCTCGCCGAACGCGCAGGCAGAACTCGGGCTCCTCGCCGGCGATGAGCTCCGGATTCAACCCCCCGACGTCCTGCATGACCTGTCGGCGGACCATGAAGTCGCCCCCGCACGCTTCGGCCTCGCCGATCGGCGTATCCCATTCGATGTCGCACAGGCGGTTGTAAACCGATGCCTCCGGATGCCGCTCGCGGCGCCGGCCACACACGATGGCCACGTCGGGTTGTTCGTCCAGCACGCGGGCGGCGGTCTCCAGCCAGCCGTCGACGACCTCGCAGTCTCCGTCCACGAACTGCACCCGCCCCACGTCGGGCGTCCGCTCAACCACTCTTTGAAAGCCCGCATTGCGGGCCCGAGCGGCGGTGAACGGGATCGACATGTCGAGCTCCACGACCTCCGCCCCGAGTCTTCGTGCGAGCTCGACGCTGCCGTCGGTAGAGTTCGAGTCGACGTAGACGACCAGCTGCGCGCGGTCGACCAGTGAGCGCAAACAGCGTTCGAGGCGTTCGCCTTCGTTGCGTCCGATCGTAACGCACGCCAGATCCATGGCCGGATTCAAAGCGCCGGCACGCTTCGGGTCAAACACGGCGTGCGGCGAGACACGGATGCGGACACGGGGAGCAAATCCGGCCCCTCGGGTGTCTTGCCCTGGTGGGGGTCGAGCTGACGCGCGAACAGATCGCTCGCTTTCGCCGGGATGGTCTGCTGATCCTGCCCGGCCGGTTCCCGCGGGACCAGATCGAGACCCTGCGGGCGGCGTTTTCTCGCCTGCGAGCGCGAGCGAACGCCTTAACGGAGACCACGGAGCTCGATGGCGCGCTGTTCGTGACCTCGGCCACCGGACCCGCGGGCGAAGCGCGCCTGCACCGGATCGTGTGGTGCGGCGCCGCGGAGCCTGCTTTGGCGGCGACAGGGGCGGATCCTCGTTTCCTCGGTCCCGCCGCGCAGCTGCTCGGAGAGTCGGCCGTCGACCAGCTCGTCAATCAAGCGCACTTCAAAACGCCGGGAGACGGCGTATCGTTTCCCCTTCATCAGGACGCGTGGAACCGCCGCTACGGGACGGAGCTGTGGCGCGACGAGTCGAATGACGGCGGCTACATCCAGGTGATTCTGACCATCGATCCTATGACCGAGACCAATGGTCCGCTGCTGTACGTCCCCGGCTCCCATCTCTTGGGACCGCTCCTGGGCGAGGACCGGCGAGCGCGGGTCGATCGGATCGCCCGCGCCACGCCGCCGCGCCCGGTGATCGCGGAGCCCGGATGTCTCGTGTTGTTCGGCCCGTTTCTGGTCCACGGCAGCACCGTCAATCGCAGCCACCGCGCTCGGCGCATCCTGGTGAACGGCTATGCGCGTCCCGGGGTGAACCGCCGCGTTTACCACGGCGCCGGGAGAGGTTTGCGACGCTGCGCGGCGCCGAATGAACATCTGGAGACCTCGGCCGTCTTACCGGGCGGTTCTGCTCAGCTCGGGACTTGACCCGACCTGGGCGCAACTTCTACGGAGACGCGAATGATGCGGATCGGAATAATCGTGGGCTTCATCTGCGCCGCCTCGATGGCGACGCCTCGCCTCGCGGCCGCGGCGGACCGCGTCGCGGTGGTCGACGTCAAAAAGGCCATGCAGGCCACCGACCACTGGAAAGAGGTCATCAAGAAGCTGGAGAAGCAGAAGGGCGACCTCGAGAAGGTGCTCGAGGCCGATCGTCAGGCCCTCAAGAAGAAGGTCGACGAGCTCCAGGCGCAAAAGGACCTGATCACGAAGGACAACTTCGAAGAGAAGATGCGCGCGCTGGCCAAGGACAAGACCGTCCTCGCGCAGAAGCTGTACGCCAGTCAGCAGCAGCTGTCCGTCCTGGAGCAAGGCTATACCGGGCAGATGCTCAAGCGCATCGAGGCCATCGTTCGCGCGCTCGCTCAGCGCGGCGAGTATCTGATGGTGGTCGAGAACGGCAACCCGGCCCAGCCCAACGTGCTGTACGCGAAGAAGGGCTCCGATATCACCACCGACGTGATCAAGGCGTACTCCGAGAACTTCGCGAAGCAGCCGCTCGAGGAGCCGAAGATGCCCGGTCCCGCGAAGCCGCCCGGTGCCCGGTGATCGTCGCCCGGAACCGCTGACGGTCGCCGCGCTCGCGGCCGCGACCGGCGGGCGTCTGGTTGCCGGCGACGGCGACCGCCTCATCCACCGCATCGCGCCCACCGACCGGGCCGGCCCCGACGCGGTGGATGAGCCGGTCGCCGTCGCCGGCGACCAGACGCCCGCCGCTCGCGGCCCCGAGCGCGGCGGCCGTCAGCGGTTCCGGGCGACGATCACCGGGCACCGGGCGGCT
>JANQQN010000333.1 GCA_028289325.1 Myxococcota bacterium
CGGGGACGCCGCTCCAGCCGACCGTGTCTCGATCGCCGGCGCGGCGGCCGGGACCGAAGGCCATCCGCCGAACGTCGAGCAAAGACCGACCCAGGGTCAGCGCGGCGCTGCCGCCCGCACGAACCTTCGGCAGGACGTTCGGTTCCGACGGTAACAAGGTGACGGGGTCCTCGCCCGACGGACCGTCGGCCGGACCGGGCGCGGATCGAACCGACGGCGCGGCGGCCCGATTCCGATTCGGCCCATCCGGCTGATTCGGCCCATCCGGCCGGTTCGGCGATCGGGTCTGTCGACGCGGGCTGGAAACAAGATCGGGACGCATGCCATCTGTCTTGCGAGGGCCGTACCAAGCAACACCGTTCGACGCCTTCAGCCCCAAAATCCGAAAATCGGTCGAACGTCGTCCGATATTCGCACCGCCCCTGCTCGATGGGCCCCGATGAGCCTTTGCTCCGCCGGCGAGGCCCCTGCTACGGTCACCGCATCTTGCTCGCCGTCGCTTTGCACGCCGTGCTTATCGCTTCCGCCACCCCCGCGAAACCGACCGTGATGCCCATGGATCGGGTGTGGCAGGTCCTCACCGCGACGACCAGTCCCCACCGCCAGCTGCGCCAAGCCGCGGAGCAGCTCGGCGCGGGCCGCTTCAACCTCGCCGGCCAGTGGATCGACCGAGCGGCGCTGTTGGCCGTGGCCGAGAGCCCACCGGCCGAACCGCTGACCCGGACGATTCGGGAGACCTTCGAGCGCCCTGTCGACATGCAAGACTTCCTGCTTTTCGTCGACGACCTCCTTCGCTCCGGCCGGGATCTCGTGCGCGCCCCGGCCTATCTTCCCGCCGGCCGCGCGAGAGCGATCGGCGTTCTGCTTCATCCCAACGACGTGTTTCGGCCGGACAAGCCGCGCCGCTACGCGGAGACGGCGACCGTGGTCGGGCTCGAGCTGCCGACGGCGCAGGTGGGCCTAAAGCCGCCGCCGGACGGGGCGGTGGTCGGTCCCCGATGGGCCGCGCGCTACCAGCAACCGCAATCCGAAGCGGGCCGGATGGCCGCGCTCAAGAAGGTCAACCCCGACATGGCGGCGCGGGTGGCGTCGCTGATGACGCAACTCAAGGCCCAAGGCGCGATGGTTTATGTCGAGTCGACGGTTCGGCGGAGGGAGCGAGGTTATCTCCTTTACGGCTCGTTCATCCTCAGCCGAAGCACCAGCGAAAAGCAGGTCGCCAAGAACATCACCCGCCTCGACGCGTACAACGCCGCCTGGGGGCTGAACGTCCCCATCAAATGGGCCCACCCCGGCGGGTGGCGCGCCACCATCGACGCGGCCCGGGCGCTCGCGGAGACCTACGGGGTGGTCTACGCGACCCGACGGGGCGCGAAGTCGTCGGATCATTACGATGGCTCGGCGGTGGATCTGTTCGTCGTGAACCTCCCACGAAAGCTCCGCCTGCGGGGGCCCGACGGCGCGACGATCGATGCCGACCTGTCGGCGCCGAACGAAAGCCGAGACCTCAGCCTCACGCCTCGGCTCATCGAATGGATCGAGGCCCACTTTCAATTCGAGAAGCTTCGGCGCGACTATCCCCACTGGACGGACACGAAGACCCCTCGGGGCGGCTGAACCCAACCCGGCTCGTCCGCGCGGTCAGGTCACTCGATTCTGGATCCGATACTCGACGCGATCCCACAGACGCTCGCTCAGTACCCGCTGCAGCGCGTCGACGGCCCGAACGACGTCGGCCTCGGTCAGGTACAGCGGCGTGAACCCGAACCGCATGATGTTGGGGGCGCGAAAGTCGCCGATGACGTTGCCGGCGATCAGCGCCTGCATGGCGGCATAGCCGTGCTCGAACGCGAACGAGACCTGCGAGCCTCGGGCCATGGGATCGCGCGGACTGACCAGGGTCAGGTCCGGACACCGCCGGTCGACCTCCGCGATGAACCGCTCCGACAGGACCACGCTCGCCGCGTGAACCTCGTCCATCGTCAGCCCTTCCCACGCGTCCAGCGCGGCGTCGAGCGCGCTGAGCTGAATGATCGGCGGCGTCCCCACCCGAAGCCGTTCGATCGAGCTCGCCGGCCGGTAGCCGAGCTCGAACGCGAACGGCGCGTCGTGGCCCATCCAGCCCGCGAGGGCGGGGACCACCCGCTCGATGAGATCCGGGCGCACGTAGATGAAGGCTGGCGCGCCGGGCCCGCCGTTCAGATATTTATAGGTGCAGCCCACGGCCATCTCGTTGCCCCAGGCGGTCACGTCGACGGGCACCGCGCCCGCGCTGTGGGCGAGGTCCCAGATCATCACCGCCCCCGCTTCGTGGGCCCGTCGGGTGATCGCCGCCGCGTCGTGCCGACGGCCGGTTCGATAGTCCACCTCGGTCAGCATCACCGCCGCCACCGACCCGTCGATGGCGTCGATGACCGCCTCTGGCTCGACGATGCGCAGCGAATGGCCACGGTCCAGCGTGGATAGCAGCCCGTTCGCCATGTACAGGTCGGTGGGAAAGTTGCCCGAATCGGACACCACCACTCGACGCTCGGCGCGCATCTCGAGCGCCGCAGCCAGCGCTTGGTAGACCTTGATGGACAGGGTGTCACCCATGACCACGCTTCCCGCCGGTGCCCCGATGAGACGGCCGACGCGGTCACCGACCCGAGCCGGCAACGCCATCCACCCCGCGTGGTTCCAGCTCCGGATGAGACCCGTCCGCCATTCGGACGAAATCACCGCCGAGACCCGCCCCGGAACCGCGGCGGGCAGAGGCCCCAGCGAGTTGCCGTCCAGGTAGATCACCCCTGGCGGCAAGTCGAACTGCGCTCTGCGGGGCAAAGTCATGGTGCGAACCGCGCTATCACGTCGCCGAACGGCGGCAAACGCGATCCGCGCCTCTGCCGCCCACACCGTGAGCCGTTTCCCGTCGCCTTCGCCACTGGCCGGCCCAGGGTACCGGTACTCGGTCGGTACGAAGTCGAGGCCGTCAGCCGGTCGCTCGGCGCCGTCGGCGGCGGCCTCGGCGTCATTCGCCTTCTTTGGGCGGCGGGTCGTCGACGATGGTCACCGTGCCTCGACGACGGCGACGCTCGAGCTCGTCGAACTTCTTCTGGACCTCCCGCACCATTCGGACAAGAGCCGGAGACGCGTTGATCTGCCCACCCAAGAGGGCGTTCTGAACCTGGGACATGGGTCGAAACGGTTGGCCCCCGACCAGGTCGGCGATCCGACCTTCGTAGCGACCGGGTCTCACCGTCGTCGTCTCCCGGAGAATTCGGGCCACCGCC
This sequence comes from Myxococcota bacterium, assembly GCA_028289325.1. Classification (GTDB taxonomy): domain Bacteria; phylum Myxococcota; class Kuafuiibacteriia; order Kuafuiibacteriales; family Kuafuiibacteriaceae; genus JANQQN01. The sequence goes on from JANQQN010000333.1 coordinate 3,273, forward strand.
GAGCGAGCGAACTGCGACAGATGCGCCTTCAGGTCGTCCGGCCACCGCGGGAACAAAGCGCCCTTGGCCTCTTCGTACAGCGGCGACACCCGCATCGCATCGCGGCTACGATAGACCCCGCGCAGCGAATTGACGAACTCCCGGGCGTTTTCGTCGAGGTCGTTCCACACCGACGCCGGCCGAAACGCGCGATTTCGAACGTTAGGGCTGGCGAGATCACCATGAAAGAAGCCGTAGAACACCCGGGGATCCGACCAGTGGCGAAACACGATGCGCGACCGGATGTCTTCGAGGGACAGCGCCACCCCTTTGATGGTGACCAGGGGCGCGGTGTGAAACGGCCGCCCCGACGGGGCGACGGTGATCCGACGCGGCACTCGAATCGGATACCGCGCAGCGATCTCCCGGATGACCACCATGTTGTGAAGGTTGAACCAGTACGAGAGCTGCTGGTCGGGGGGTAAGCGCGACAGCTCCATCCGATCGCCGACCTCGACCAGTTCTCGCCCCGCCTCGTCGATGGCCGTCGTGTGTTCGCGCCGCAGCCGGGAGAAGTACACCTTGTTGCCTTCGAGGCGGTAAGGCGAATCATGGCCGACGATGAAATGACTGCCGGTCGTGGGCGCGGGCCGGCCGGCCCGCTGGCGCAGCGACGGTCCGATGTTGAGCACGATGGCGTCGAGCGTCGCGTCGATACCATCGTAGTCGATGGGAATGTCTCGGCCGTCCGGCTTCGGCGCGAACCGCGCCAGTCGGTCGCCGACGAGGCCGGCGTTGGCCGATGGCGAACGGAGCGCGGCGTGTCCGGGGCCGAACTCGCCTCGGGGCCCGCACGCGAGCGCGGTCAGCGCGACCCCGACGCAACACACATGGCGGCGGAGTTGAGAGGGCCCGAAGCCCGAGGTTGACGGTCGATCGTCCATGCGCGCACCTCCAAAAAAAGCATCGCACGGACCCCGCGCGCCCCGCCACGTTATCGAACGGAATCGGGCCGGTGCCGAATCCCCCTCAGCTACGACCCGACGAAGACCCGGGCCTGCAACCATCGGATCAAAGTCGCGGCGGCCACCTGCGCGCCGCTCACTCGCCGGTCGCGATCCCATCGGTGGGCCGCGTACTCGTCGGGGTAGATCCGATGACTGTGGCCCATCTGGTCGTGCCGGATGTAGGTCGCCTGTCCCGGCTGCCGGCGGTCGAGGGTGCGGGCGATCAGGTGATGGCCGTGCTCCGCCTCGAACTGGTCGAACTGATTGTACATGACCAGCACCGGGACCTTCACGTCGCCCCACGCGCCCAGGATGTTCCGGGCCGCCGCCTGCCGGTGATAAGCGAACGGGCGACCGTAGTGAACGCCGTCTCCGGTCCCGAAAATGCGGCTCCAGACGCCCTTCAGGTCCGGTTCGTCGCGCTCGATGGCCAGCGGGTCTCGACCTTCGATCAGGTAGGCGTAGTGGAATCGGACCCGGCGGACCATCTCCGGCTGGATTTGGGCGGGGTCCTCGACCTCTCGCTCGAGACGGATCCGGTCGAAGGTGATCATTCGCTCCAGGTAGCTCAGCGCCCCTCCGCCGCCGACCGCAAGCCCGGCGATCCGCTTGCCGGCCACCACGAAGGGTGCCGTGACGCTGCCAAGGCTGCTGCCCCACACCACCACCCGATCTCGATCGACCCGCGGATGTCGCACCAGCGCGTCGAACGCCGCGCGGTAGTGGGCGACCTCGGTCTCGAAATCGAGAGCGTGACAGCCGGGCCCTTCGCTATCGCCGTTGCTGCTCCGCTCGACCCTGAGCACCACGAGCCCCAGAGTGCGGGCGACGGTGGCCAGCATGTCGCTCGACGGCGAGCCCGGCGACTGCTCGATGGAGCTACAGGCGACCCACTGCACGAAGAACAGCGCCGGCCGCCGGCCTTCGGTCCCGTCCGGCACGCTCACGAACGTGCGGAGCCGGGCCCCGTCGCCGGGGGCAAGAACGCCGAGCTCGGTCGAGAATCCTTCGAACGTCTCCGGCGGGGCCGCGGTGGGCGTGAATCGCAGCGTCCGGGTCTGACCGGCGCGGCGAACCTCGGGCCGGGCCGGGCGCGCGCCGTCCCGCCCG
>JANQQN010000379.1 GCA_028289325.1 Myxococcota bacterium
CTTCCCCGCACATCTGCTCCGGACTCATGTAGTACGGCGTGCCCACCACCGACCCCGCCTGGGTGAGCGCATCGGACGCGCCGCGGCGGATCCTTCGCGCAATCCCGAAATCGAGCAGCTTCACGCGGACGCCCGCCCGCGACTCGCGGAGCAGAAAGATGTTCGCGGGCTTGATGTCCCGGTGGATGAAGCCTCCCACGTGCGCGGCCTCCAGCGCGGCCAATACCTCGACCGCGACCTCGAGCATTCGGCTCGGCGGGACCCGTCGGGCCTGGATGGCCGCGCCGAGATCTTCCCCGTCGAGGAGTTCGAAAGCGACGTACAGGGTACCGTCGGCCTCCCGGCCAGCATCGAGAACGTCCGCAATACCGGGGTGACGGATCGCGCCGGAGGCGGTGGCCTCCTGCAGAAAACGCTGGGCGTGGACGTGAGTGACCGCGATGTTGGCGTGCAGCAGCTTCAGCGCCACCAAACGCTCGGTGAACTCGTGCCAGGCGGCGTACACCACCCCCATCCCTCCGATGCCCAGCACCTTGCGCAGATGATACCGGCCCGCGACCCGATGCCCGAGCCGCCGGTGGGCTTCCTGCCGCACATCCCGCGCCACCACGGCACTCTACCCGAGATCGTCGATCTCGGAGGGGTCCAGATCGCGCATCGCCGTCGGTATCGCGGGAACCGCCAAGACGTTCATGTCGACGGACAGATCGATGGTCTGCCCCACCGGCCATCGACCGCGACGGGTCTCGGTAACGCGGACGATCGGATGCAGACTGAGCTCGAGGTGGGGCTCGACGACCTCCGCGATCTCTCCCGATGATAACGCGACCAGGGTTGCAGGCGGCGCGATGTTCACGAGGGCGCCGAAACGCTGCAGGAGATACGGATTGAACCGAGCCCGGAGCTTTCGAACCATGTACGCCACCGCACCCCGCATCGAAGCCGCGTCATCGAACGGGCGCAAGGAGCGGATGACGTCGAACGCGTCGGCCAGCTTGCACAGCTCGACCGCGCACAGGCCCGGCGAACCGGGCACGAAGTCATCGTGATGTCGCAACGCCACGATCGACGCGAGCGCATCGTTGCCGGGGGTCTCGAGCAGGATCCGCGCCCCATCGACGGTGTGGTGGGCAAGCAGATCTCGCTCTTTGTCGGTCAGGGGCGCGCCTTTGGTCAGGATCGCTTCCGGTACTTTGGTCTTTCCGATGTCGTGAGTTAGCGCGGCGGAGACGATGGCTTGGACATCGGGCTCGGGCAGGCCCAGCGCCCCTGCTTGGCTCCCGGCGAGGGTCGCAACGTTAACCGAATGGACCAGTGAAAAGTCGTCGCGGTCCTTGAGGGCAAGAAGGGTCGCCACCGGCGTCTCCGCCTCGAGGATCACTTCCATCAGCGACTTTGCGAGGTCGCCGACCGCGGCCGGACTCACCGAACCTCCGTGGCCGGCCCGAGAGAATTCCCGCTGCAGGACCCGTTTGCCGCGAAAGTAGACGTCGCGAAAGCTCTCCGAACCCTCTTTGGTCATCAGTCGCAGATGCTTGACGCTGATGTGCTCGACGCCTCGCTCGCGAAGCCAGATATCGGCCTTGACCGCGGCCACGTCCGCGCTGTCTGCGCCGAGATAGCTCAATAGCGTTTCCAGCTCCGCCGACGTCACACCAGGGCGGATGACGATGATCTCCACGTCGCGTTCCACGAGCTTGCTCATGAATCGGACCACCGAGCTCGGTGGGTCGTGAATCGGCACACCGAGGACCGCGAGCCCCTCGCCGAGCAGGCCGACAGTGACCTCGCGGTGCCCCTCCTCTTCGAAGTGGGTGTTCAGCGCGGCGTGCAGGGCCTCGAGCGTGCGCGCCCAGGCCCGTCCACGCACCCCGTACAGCCGCCGGCTGTGGTTGGCTCCGGCGACCCGAACCGCGAGGTCTCGAGCCCGGGCAGCGGTGGTCGTCGTGGTGATCACGGCCGACCCCGGCGCCCGAGGACCCGAGTCACGACGTCTCGGATCGCCCGCTTCTTGTGGCGGCTGGCTTCGGTCAGGGCCTGCATCGCCTCGGGGGTCGCGTTGGTGCGCAGGGCCTGCGCGGCCGCCACTCTCAGCTCGTCTTGCTCGCGGTCGCTGAACATTCGCGAGCGCACGAGAATGTCCGTCAGCGGCCGCGCGGCCACCGAGCTGTGGGTCAGACCCAAAGCGCCGATCGCGTTGAGCTGCATCCGGTGGACCAAACCACGACTGTCCGCCGCGTCGACGGCCAACAACGCCTTGGTGTATCGCTCCCCTTTCCAGCCGGCGAGGTGAGCGAGCAAAGAAACGATCTGCGGGTCGGGCCGGGCGACGAGGGCCTTGATCACCACTTCCCGCACCCGATAGTTCGGGTTCCGCAGGCAGGCCCGGGCGGCCCTCAAGCCGAGCTGCGCGCTGCGACGAAGCGCGGCGAGGACCAGACTTTGCGCCTGAAAGGGGGACAGACGCCGCCCCAGGCGACCCACGAGCCGAGCCAGAGTTTCGTCGTCGAACCGGGCCAGCCGGTCGATCATCGCGTCTTTGAACGCCTTGTCGCCGGGGCGATCGAGAGCCGCGAGCAGGATCTCCCCCATCATCTGGCTGGGGCGACTTTCGTGCTGAAGAAGACGCACGCTCCATCGGGCCCCCCGGGGTCCCTCGAGAAGCTCGAGCAGGATGCCGCTGAGCTCCGGCTCCTCTTCGACGTCCGTTCGCTGCATCATCGCTTGCAGCAGGGTCATGCACTCGTCGGTCGCCCCCGACTCTTCGAGTCGGTCCAGCTGCTGCCGGCACGCCTCGAGGGCCCCCGTGCCGAGCCGCCCGGCGTGTTGAAGCAGGTCGACGAGGGCGAAGGTCGTCCAGTAGTCGACAACGTTGCGGTCGACGGTGTGCAAAACATCCTGACCGGCGACCGCGGCCAACCGCCCCTCGCGCCGGGCGCGGGCGTAGTCCGTAAGTACGTCTCGGGTCTGAGCGAGGCTCATTTCGAGCAGGCCGAGCGCGCCGTCCTCGAACGCGCGGCTCTGCATCTCCTGCCACAGAACCCCGTCGATGGGGCGCCCCCGCCGCGACATGTCGTCATCCACCGCGGCCAGCAGGCGCTGGCGCTCGGCCTCCACGGGTCGAATGCGGCGAATGAGATTGCCGATGGACCGCACGGTGGCCGGGTCGCCCTGCTGGTCGAACAGCGCGGCGGCGATGGCGGCGGTGACCTCCCGGTCGTCGAGGTGGCCGCCGAGGTCTCGCACCGCCCGCGTCTGGTCGTCGCCGAGACTCTCGGCCCCCGCCAGTTTGCGAAGCAGAGCAAAGCGCGCGTCGGGCGACAGCCGCACGAGGGCGGACGACAACAGTTCGGCGCTGCGAGCGATCTGCTCGGTCGGCGAGCCTCCGGACAGATGGCTGGATTCGACGCTGCGCAAGAAGGCCTGCGAAGCGAAGTCCGCGAGGTCGTCGCCGGTCATCGGGCCCCCGCTCGCCGCGTCGGTCACCACGCCCGGCTCCGCCTGGGCCATGAGCTCGTCGAGGAATCCGCCGAGGGATTCTGGGGACGCGACCTGCGACAAGCTGATCTGCAGCGCCTCCCCGCCGGCTTGGCTCTCTTCGTCGCGGAAGCGAAGAATGGCCCGAACCGCGTGCTCGACCACGGGGTCGTCGCTGGTCATCCCCCCCAGGTCACCGAGCCGGCCGGAGAACAGGCCCTCGATGTCGACCTCCAGGACCTCGACCCCGATCGTGCCGCGCCGAGTCAAGACCGCGGCCACGCCGCCCGCGGCCCGCACTCTGTCCTCGCGTTCGGCCAGCACATGCATGAGGTCGCCGAGATCCTCGACCTGGACCTCCGGCCAGAGCCGAACCGCGACCACCGCGTTTTCGAACATTCGCCGGGCGAGGTCGACGGCCGGTGGGTCCCGCAGAGCGGTGCCTTGTTCGTCGATCAGCAGATGGTGCCCGCCGCACCCCAGGGTCACCACGGGCAGGAATCGGAACGCTTCCAGCAGCGCGGCGTGCGCCTCTCGGCTGGAGGCTTCGAAGACCGGGTGGGACTCGTCGTAGTATCCCATGGCCCGGATCGACCGCACGAAGGCGGACACGACGTCGGCGAGGACCCGCCCCTCGGCGACGCTCATCCGACGAGCTCCTGAGCCTGCGGAACGAACCGCACCAGGACCTCGAGGAACGCGCTCCCGGTCGGCAGCAGTTCCCAGGTTGCAGCGCCCGCGTGCTTGCCGACGAAGCGGAACGCGCGGACGAGCTCGTTGTCCACCTTGCCGAGACAAAGAACGAATCGCTCGGGGTCTCGATCGAACACGAATCGGCGGCGGTCCGCCTCGGAGAGCTCGCGCAGCTCGAGCTGGACTTCGAAGTAGCTCAGGACGCCGACCCGAGCCCGCAGATAAGCCTTGAGCGCGGTCTCCGACAGACCGCAGCCGGCGTTGAAGATCGCCGTCCGCTCGTCTCGGGCGCGGAGACTGAGCGCGAAGGGCATCGTGGCCTCCTCGTCGCCACGGGCGCGACGCCGCAGCGCGACCCGCCCCACCCGGTCGTCCTTCACCCACGGCACCCGAGCGCACCCCCGCCGGGCCTCCGATACGTGGGGCGAGAACGACACCGCGTCCGCGCGAACGACCCCTTCCGGCACCGGCACCGACACCGCCGTGGCGCCGAACGTCACATACAGCCCGACGTCGACTTCGTCGGCATCGGTGAGGCCCGCCGCTCGCCGCTTGGCCTCCGTGAGTACGGCGAGCCGGCGCTCGAGCATCAGCCGGGTATCCTGAAGCAGCTGGGCCGATTCATCGCTTTGCGGCGTACGCCGCAGGGCACCATCGACGACCACGATGCGCGCCTCGAGGCGTCGGATCTCCTCGTCGGCCTCGCCGACCACGTTCGGCTGCCCACCGAGGACGTCGGCCACGGGGCGAGCAAGCTCGGCCTGGAGCTCGGCCACGACGTCGCGCGCCGCTTCCGCGAACTCCAGCACCACGCCGATCTCGCCCGCGAAGGCGGCCTGGTCCGGCGTGAGTTGAATGAGTCGCAAGGCGGCTTCGTCGTCGCCTCGAACCTGGATGAACCGCTCCAGCAGGGGGGTCATCAAGTAGCGACTCACCAGGTCGCCGAGGGCCGCCGGCCGCCGCTCGGCGGTCAACCGCACGAGTTCGCTGGCGTCGAAGAACAGGAACGCCTCCCGATTTCGCGCCGGGAAGTGGAACAGCGGTCGGTTGTCGAGCCCCAGCCGATAACAGCGCCCTTCCTGGACCGCGACCGCCGCCTCCTCGGGCGCGAGCCACTGCACGAGGGCGTTGACTTCCCGCTTTAGGGCTTCCGCATGGGCTTCGAGCACCAGGCATATCGCCCCCCGCGCGGCGACGAGCGCTCGCTCCTCGACCTGTCCGTGGACCCCTAGCGGGGCCGGGTCACCGTGCTCCACCCGGGGCGCGCCGTCCAACAGCCTAAGGATGGCGTCGATCGGCTTGCTGCGGTCCAGCCGACGGAGCTCCGCGGTGAGTCGCTCCCGTCGAGGGTGATTAAACACGCTCTGTACGAGCTGGACGGGAGAAGCGAGCAGGGGCCGCAACGCGTCGGACCCGTCGCCGCCGTAGGGGCGATGTCCCTGCACCACCGCGACGAGGGCGGCGTCGCGAAGCATCTCCAGCAGCGTGTCCTTTAGCAGCGCGTTGATCAACGAGGGCTCCACCAGCAGCCGCTTCGCGATCGTCTGCGCGACCTGTTCGAGGGGGATGACTTCCAGCGGTGGCTGGAGCACGCGGCGCACGAGCTGAACCGCCCGGGGCGTCGTTCGGTACGCGTTGACCGGCCGGGCCGCGAGGCGGTCGGGGTCGGCGCCAAACGCGAGGGGAGAACGGGTCGCCGCGAGCTGGTAGCCCAGGCGGGGTGACAGCTGGCGCTCGTCGACCCGGGACTGACCGAGGACACCCTGAATCGATGCGTCGAGCATCGACGTCAATATAACTTGCGCCTCTATCCGATCGCCCAGCCGCGCCGCGACCTGTCGCCGCGCGAGCTCCACGATGACCAGGTGAATGAGGTACGCGGTTTCCGCGCCGCCTTCGCCTCGCCCGACCTCGGAGAAGCCTCGCTCGTACAGCGCCCCGAACAGCGAAACGAGGGGGTCGGCATCGGCACGCAGCCACGAGAGCAAACCGAGCGGATCGATGCCTGGATCCTGCTGCGCCAGCCGCACCACCCGCCGAAGCTCCGCCGTGGATTCGATCGAAGCCGGCTGCGCGTCGGCGGGCCAGTCGGGAAGCCGGCGGGCCATCTGACCCGCCACCTCGGCGGCGACGGTCACCGGGATGCGAACGCGTTGGCCGGCGTCGCCGACCGCCAGCCGCAGTCGATCGGGAACCAGAGCCAAGAACCGGGCGAACGAAAAGCCACCCTGGCGGCAAAACTCGAAGCTCTGCCGAAACAACTCCAAGCGCGCACCGATCTCAGCTGCGACGGAGGCCTGCACGCCGGCGGCAAGCATACGGCAGGCGCCAGGCCCCCTACAATGACCCCATCGGGGCATAACGGCGGTCTTGACCGTTGATCCCTCGGGGTCGGTTCGACATAAGCCTCCGGTGGTCACGCTGGATGTCGGAGAACTGCAGATCGAGGCGTTTTCGATCGGTGGCGTCGAGACCTGCTATCAGATCCCGGCCCTCGACGTTTGCCTGGACATCGGCCGCTGCCCGCCGGGCGCCGAGCGCCGAGCGGTTCTATTGCTGACCCACGCCCATATCGACCACGCCGCGGGTCTGCCCTACTACGTGTCGATGCGGGGCTTGTCGAACCTCACCCCGCCTCGGGTGTACTGTCCGGCCGCGGACCGCGAGGGCCTGCAGTCGGTCCTCGACGCGTGGTCCCGACTCCAGACCGACAGCGCCCGGTGTCGACTGGTCGGCGTTAAGCCCGGTGACGAGATCCGGCTACCTCGGGACCACGTCGCACGCCCTTTTCGGTCCATCCATCGGATTTCGACGGTCGGCTACACTATCTTCTCGCAGCGCCGGAAGCTCAAACAGGCGCTGCACGGCCTCGATGGGCCGGAGATCGCACGCCGCGCTCGCGCCGGGGAGACCGTCAACGAGATCCACGAGCGCGCGGAGCTGTGCTTCCCCGGCGATACGCGCATCGAGGTCGTCGATCGAGAGCCGACCGTACGAACGGCGCGAGTGTTGCTGCTGGAGTGCACTTTCGTCGGACCCGACGTGACCGTCGACAAGGCGCGACGCTCAGGCCACGTGCACCTCGATCAGATCGCCGAGCGCGCCGACCTGTTTGACAACGAACACATCGTGCTCACCCACTTCTCTCGACGCCATTCGCCGGAACACATCAAAGCCGAGGCCGACCGCCGCCTCCCGGCGTCCTTGCGGAGCCGCGTTCACCTGCTGCTGCATGAAAGCGTCATCGAAAAGGAGCGATCGAACTCGGCTGCTCGTTAGGACGGGTCGGGGTGCTCGTTGTCTTCGCGCTCGAGCCTTTCGAAGCAGGAGGGGCAGATGCCGTGGCTAAACCTGACCGCGGAGTGTTGGGCGAGGTACTTTTCGAGCTCCAGCCAGAAGTTTTCGTCGGTTCGAATCTTCCGGCAGTACGAGCAAATCGGAATCAACCGCTGAAGCTGGGTGACCCGCTCGATCGCGGCCTCGAGCTCGTCGACCCGCGCGGTCAGAGCTTCTTGCAACGAGATCAACCGCTCGCCGTTGCGGACCCGCGCCCGGAACTCTTCCTTGTGAAACGGCTTGAGGATGTAGTCGTCGGCCCCGGCCTGCAGTCCCTGAACAACGTCGTCGGTATCTCGGCGCCCGGTGAGCATGATGACGTAACACGGTCGCCCCACCGAGCGCCGCCGGACCCGCCGGCAGATCTCGAGGCCGTCCATGCCCGGCATCATCCAATCGAGAATCATGAGGGCCGGCACCTCACCCTCTTCGATGAACGACCACGCCGCAGCCCCGTCCGAGAACGCCTGGACGTCATATCCCCATTGCTCGAGCGTCCGCTGCAGGATGGCGAGCTGGGTTCGGTCGTCTTCTGCCAACAGGATACGCAATGGTTTCGCCAGCAGCCCTCAGCCGCGATTCGATGATCGACGACGGCATCCCGCGAACACAAGCGCCATGTGTCGGATGCGTGTCCGAACGACTCAGGTGCCTCAAATCGCGTTCATGACGTTGAATCCGGCGTCTACGTACAGACACGCCCCCGTGATACGGCGTGCGAAGGGGGAGCACAGAAACGTGGTCGCGTCGGCGACGTCCTGCGCCTCGATCGGCTGTCGCAACGGACTGCGCTGCTGAACCTCCTGCACCATCTGCTGCACGTCACCGATCGATCGGGCAGCGCGCGACGCGTACGGTCCAGGACTAACGAGGTTCACGCGAACCCCGTGCTCGCCGGCAAACCAGGCCAGTGCCCGCGCGTCTTGCTCCAGCGCCGCTTTCGCCGACGCCATTGCGCCACCATAGTGGGGCGTGACTCGCTGCGACGCGAGATAGGTCAGGCCGACGACGCTGGCGTCTCGGTCCTTCATCAGGGGGAGGGCGGCGCGGGTCAGCGCAACGAGGCTGTAGGCGCTGACCGACTGGGCCGTGAGATACGCGCCCCGACTGACCTCGAGATGACCACGTTGGATCTCGGGAGAAAACGCCACCGAATGGATGAGGATATCGAGGGGCGCGTCGCCCGATCGGCGCCGATACTCATCGAACGCACCCGCGATGCTCGCGTCGACATCTCGATACCCCTTAGCCTCCCGCTTATCATCAGGGATATCGGCCGCCGTGTCGTACTCGACATCGCACGCCAACAGGGCGGCGGGCTGGAACTCACCTTCGACTCCATGCGGCAAACGGCGCGACTCAGCGTATTTGTCGCGCGCCAGGAAGCGCTCGACGATGCCCACCACCCGGGGATGACTGGCCAGATAGACCGTTGCACCCGCCGCCTGGAGCGATTTGGCGATCGCCCAAGCAAAGCCGACGTCGTCGGCGACCCCGGTCACGAATGCGTTCTTCGAGGACAGGTCCATCTGCAGCATGACGGCCCGAGTGCCCCGAATCGCGCCCGGTGACAACCGATATGCTACAGATATGCCAGTGTCGCTCGTCAGCAGGGTTCGGGATATCGACCGGCTCCGCCAGATCCTGGTGGTGCTCGCCCGTCACGGATTCGGCGAGGTTGTCCAGCGGACCGGTCTCGGCCGCCTGGTTCGACCGAGCGATGGTTCGGGCGGTCAATCCACCGCCGACATCGCGGAGGTCGCCGCGCTGCAGCCGGACGCCGAGACCCCGGTTCCCCTACGGCGCATCGAGTTCGGCGAACGCTTGCGGCTGGTGCTGCAGGATCTGGGGCCGTCATTCGTCAAGCTCGGACAAATTCTGTCGACTCGAAGCGATCTCATCCCCAAGGATATCATCGTCGAGCTCGCGAAGCTTCAAGACCAGGTGACACCTATCTCTTTCGAGGTAGTCCGAACGGAGGTGGAAGCGGAGCTGGGCGCGCCGATCGCCAAGCTGTTCGCGTCGTTCGAAGCGAAGCCCCTCGCCAGCGCCTCCATCGCCCAGGTTCATCGGGCCCGGTTGTCTCCGCCCGAAGACGACGGCGCCCCCATCGACGTCGTGGTCAAGGTTCAGCGCCCTCGCATCCGGAACATCGTCGCTCGCGACGTCGAGCTGCTGTACCTGTTGGCGCGGGCCATCGACCGCTCGATCCCCGAGAGTCGGATCTACTCGCCGGTGGGGCTGGTCAACGAGTTCGACCGGGCGATCAGCGCCGAGCTCGACTTCACCCGCGAGGCCGATCACGCCGAGCGCTTCCGACACGGCTTCGCCGACGACCCCGAGGCCCACTTTCCGATCATCTACCGCGACCTGAGCAGCCGGCGGGTTCTGACCATGGAGTACCTGGCCGGCCACAAGCTTCCTCTCGCGCTCGACGCCGGATACCGGGGCGCCGACCTGGCCCGGGTCGCGCTCAGGGTCATCTTCAAGCAGATCTTCGAAGACGGCTTCTTTCACGGCGACCCCCACCCCGGCAACCTCCTGGTCATGGGCGACTTCGAGCGCCCCGTCCTCGGGATGATCGACCTCGGCCTCGTCGGCCGCCTGTCGCCGAACCTTCGCGATAAGACCGTCGATCTGATGCTCGCCGCCGCCCGCAAGGACTCGCAAGGGATAGCCGACGCGCTGTACTCGATCGGCACCCCAACCCGGAAGATCGACAAGAACCGGTACGTCGCGGAGGTGACCTTCCTATCCGATCGCTACCTTGGCAAACCGCTCAAGGAGATCGAGATGTCCCTCCTCATCCGGGACATCATCAGCGGCGCCACCAAGTTCGGCCTCGAGATCCCGCCCGAGTTTCTCATGCTCGGCCGAACGTTGATGACCATCGAGGGCATCGGCAAACGCCTCGACCCCAACCTCAACGTGTTCGACGAAATCCGACCGTTCTTCGTTCGGCTCGTTCAGGAGCGCTACTCCCCCGAGCGACTGTCCGAGAGCCTGATGCGCACGGTCACTCGGTTCGGCGAGTCCGCCCATCGAATGCCCGAGCGACTCGACGAGATCCTGGAAGACCTCCGCCGCGGCGAGCTGACGATGGCGGTCCGCAACGACGGCCAATCGATGACCACCGATCGCCTCGGGCGCCGGATCTTCGGGGGCCTGGCGGTGGCGGGTCTTCTGTTCGGCGGGGCTCAGATCGTGGCCAGCGGTCGCGCCGATGCGCTCGGGTACCTGATGATCGCCATCGCCGTCGCCTGGATCGCGACCTACCTCATCCGCTCGGCGGTCACCGGGCCCCGGTAGAGGCATTCGACCTCGGAGTCACCTTCATGCGTCCCGCCCGGATCCCGATCGTCGTCGTCGCCGCCGCCATCGCTTCGGGGACGTCGGCGCAGGCCGCGGAACGAGACGGAGTGACGATGCCCGACCGAATCGAGGTCGCAGGCCGCACCCTCAAGCTCAACGGGCTGGGAACCCGAGAGGTGACGATCTTCGGCATCGACGCCTACGTCGTGGGGCTCTACGTTCCGACCCCGAGCGACGACCCCCACCTCCTCATCTTCGCCGACGTTCCGAAGCGGCTGGTGCTTCAATTCGTGCGCGAAGTCGACGCCGACGACCTCACCGAAACGTTCCAGGATGCGTTCGAGGACAACGACTTCGGGCCCTCGGCCCTCGCGAAGCTCGCCCGTCTCAACGGCTGGATGAGCAGCATGAAGCCCCAAGAGAGGCTCGCGTTCACCTACCTGCCCGGACGAGGGCTGGTGATCGAAGTCAACGGCGTGAACCGTGGAACCATCGAGGGTCGAGCGTTCCATTCGGCCTTCTTTGCGATTTGGCTCGGCAAACACCCGCCCAACGACGGGCTCAAGCGGGGTCTGTTGGGTCGATAGACCGCAACCGCGGGTCGAGCCGGTACGCGAGCATGGCCACCACCGTCAACGCCCCCAACAGGAGCGCGGCCAGCCACAGATGCACGACCTGCATCGAGCGGGGAAAGTCGATAGAGACCAGCGAGAGGCCCGCCGCGACCTGAAGTCCGACCAGGATCACCCCCACATTCGCCGCCCCTCGCAACCACGCATCCGGCGGTACCCAGACGTGGGCCAGCCGAGCGAGGCCCACCACCGACGCCGCGGCCACGATGGCCAGATTGCGGTGGGCCAGGTCGACGAGGCCCAGCTGGCCGATCCACGCCCCGCGGGGCAATCCGGCTTCCGCCAGCAACTGAACTTCCCCCCGCACCAGGGCGCCAACCCCGACCTGTAGCAGCACCAGGAGGCCAACCGCGATCGCCACCCGGCCCAGCCACCGCCGGCGCGGCGGCAGCGGGACCCGCGGGCCATCCGGCGGAAAGAACGCGGACACCGTGGCGTACAGAAGCAAGCTGACGATGATCAGCGCGACCACGAGGTGGGCGGTCAGGACCATCGGCTTGAGCATCGAGCGAACGACCTGGCCCCCGAGCCACCCCTCGAAGCCGACCAGAACGAACGCGGCCACCGTCGGCCATAAGACCCGCGGCGAGCGGCGGTAGTGGCGAATGGCGAGGATCAAGGCGGCCAGGATCAGAAACCCGACCAGGACCCCCAACAACCGGTTCAGGTATTCGGTCCACGCCTTGGCGAAATTGAACAGCGCGGGGTCGATGGTCGGAGGTACGCCATCCGCGGTCAGGGGCGGGATCCAGCGGTCGAAGCACCGCGGCCAGTCGGGGCAGCCGAGCCCGGCCCCGGATGCCCGCACCAAGCCTCCCACCGCGATGAGCAGATAGGTCGCGATGGTGGTCGCGAGCGCGCTCCGCTGAAACGAGTTGAGCCTCACGAGGCCTACAGGAGCGCTTTCGTCGCGGCTTGTAAACCGCGACGACCGCCGCGTTCAGAGTCCGAACAGGAGATCCTCGGTCGGGACATCCTCGTCGGCCCCCTTTTGAACCATCCGCTGGATGAGGGTCACCGACGCTTCATCGAGGTCGACGAACTCCAGGGCCATCCGTCGCTCGGGGGTATCTTCGATTCGGGCCACCCTGGCCAGGCCCTCGATCAACCAGGTCCCGTCGCGCAAGACGAACTGCAAGTGGACCGTCGTCCCCGCGGGACGGGTCAGCTCCGGGTCGCGGATGCTCAACCCGCCCTCGGAGATATCCTCGATGTACTCGGTAACGAACGCGTCGAAAGTATCGAAGCGGTACTGAATGAGCAGGTTGGCCGGCGCTCGCGGATGCCGACGCCGTTCGTCGTTCCGTTGGGTCATTCCATCACGCCGCGTTTCGCGCCGGTCGAGCGCCGGCCAAACGGTCGGCGACGACCCCCAGGAATACGCGCATCCCCACCCCAATGAGGTCGTCATCGAAATCGAAGTCCGGGTGGTGACAGCCGGGGGTGTCTTCGCCGGCAATGCCCGCGCCGAGGAAGAAGTACGCGCCGGGCACCACCTGAGCGAAGTACGCGAAGTCTTCGCTCGCCCCCAAGGGCAGGCCTCGCTCGGTGACCTCGCGGACCCCGGCCGCCGTGGCCGCCCGAGCCACGGCCATCGCGCAGTCCGTGGCGTTGTTGAGCACCGGGTAGCCGACCTCGAGGTCGAGGTCGACCGTTACCCCGAACATCGCGCCCGTGCCGTCCAGGACCTCCCGAAACCGTTCCAGCACCCGCTGGGTATCCGCCTCGGCGAAGGTTCGGATCGTCCCCGTCAAGCGGGCCTGCGACGGAATGACGTTGTGGGTATGCCCAGCGTCGAAGTGGCATACGCTGACCACCCCGCCCCCGTCGTAGCCGAGACCGCGGGACACCACGGTCTGCAGCGCGGTCACCAGGTGGGCGCCGGCGACGATCGGATCTCGACACACCTGCGGCTGCGAGGCGTGGCCCCCTCGTCCCTTCACGGTGACGTGGAACGTATGCACCTGGGCCATGACCGGCCCCGGGCGCACGTGCACGCTGCCTTTCGCAAATCCCGGCCAGTTGTGCAGGCCGTAGGCTTCCGCGACCCCCTCCAGCACCCCCTCCTCGACCATGACCTTCGCCCCGCCGCCTCGGACCCCCTCTTCGGCGGGCTGGAACAGCAGACGAACGTTGCCGGGAATACGTTCCCGGTGTCCGGCCAGCACCGCCGCGACCCCCATCATGATCGCGGTGTGGCCGTCGTGCCCGCACTTGTGGGCTCGGCCGTCGTGGACAGAGCGGTACGGCAGGTTCGTGCGCTCGGGCATGGGCAGGGCGTCCAGATCTGCGCGCAGGGCGATCGTTGGCCCCGGGTGGCCGGGGTTGAGATCCGCAACCAGCCCCGTGCCCGCCGACGGGCGGAACGTGTATTCGAAACGGGACAGCCAGTCGGCGACCTTGGCCTGGGTCCGAACCTCCTCGAACCCCAACTCGGGATGCTTGTGGATGTCCCGACGAATCCCCGTGAGCTCCTCGCTGTGGGTCTCGACGTCGGCCCAGAGTGCTTTGGCGAGCATGTGACCGACCGTACCAGACGCGGACGTCGTCGAGGGTCCGTATCAACACCCGCCCCGATGGGTCGATCAGGTCTTCTCGGTGGCTCAGGGCAAGATCGACAAGGCCGTCGCGAGCGTCCTTCCCGAGGGAACCCCCGCCCCCCCGGGCATAGAGCTGGAGAGCGCAGCGGCGCTCCTGGCCAGCAGCGCGCATTTCAGCCGAAAGGTGGAAAACGCTGAGGCGCTGGTCGCGACCGTCCGTGCGCTCAAGCGAGCTGAGCGCCCCCATGACGCTATCGACCGGGTGATGAGCGCGCTGCTGCACGTCTACCGGTGGTCGTTCGCGACATTTTGGTCGCTGCAGCCCGACACCGAGCTACTGGTGGCCAAAGAGCGCGGAGGCGACTGTACCCCCCTGTTCGCGCAGGTCTGCGGCGAAGCTGCCCTCGCCCGAGGCGAGGATCTGCCCGGCCGGGCGTGGGCCGACGGCGCGGTGTGGGTGTGCGGGCAGCTGGATCAAGCGGATACCGACCCGCTGGCCGTCGCCGCCTTGAGTTCGGGCTTCACCTCTGCCGTCGCCGTCCCGGTCGCGGTCGGTGACATGACCATCGGGGTCCTGACCTTTCACCACGTCGAGCCGATCGAGCCGTGCGAGGAACGGGACAACATCCTGGAACACGCCGGGTGGATCACCGCCCAGGCCGTCACCCGGCTCCAAGTCAAGGACTACGACGCCCGTAACGCCAAGCTCCAGGGCAGCGTGAGCGCCATCCGGCAGCGAGTGGGGGAGACGGCGACGGTCACCGACGCGTTCGCGGTGGCGCTGGACGGCTTGCGCAGCGAGTTCGGATGGCAATACGCGGGACTGTGGACCGTCGAGGGGGGCCAGCTCCGATCGACGCTGGACAGTGGTCCGAAGCCCGACGCGCTCGCGGCCGCCCCGCGCCCATCCTTCGACGACGACACCGCGTTATCCAACACCATTCGGTCCCGGCAGCCGGAGATCGCGCCCGTCCGCAGCCGCCCCCCCAGTCCTCGCCGCGCCGCGCTCGACGCGCACGGCCACCACGTCGCGATTCCGCTCGTTCGGTTCGGCGAGGTCGCGGCGATCGTCGAGCTCGTCGGACGACACGACCCCGTCGGACGACTCGAGCTCAACGCGCTGTCGTCGATCGCCGACACGCTCGAGCGAGCGTCCAGCCGGATCGCCCATCGAGAACAAAAACAGGCGCGGGTCGACGAGCTGCTTTCGGCGGTGGAGGCGGTCGCTCGGGGCGAGCTGAATCGTCGAGTGAACGTCGACGGCGACGACGAGCTCGGCGAGCTCGGCGAGGGACTCAACCGGGTGATCACCCGCTTGAGCCGGAGCATTCAAGCGATTCGAAGCTCATCGGACGACGTGTCGAAGGCCGCATCCGACGTTGCCGGGGCGAGCGGCAACATGGGCTCCACGGCCGAAGAAGCCAACCGCGCCATCATCGTCGCCGCCCAGCGCGCGAACGACATCCAGGACCGGATGGTCAGCGTCGCGGCCGCGGTCCAGCAGATGAGCGGAGGCATCGATGACATCGCGAAGGAAGCGAATCAGGCGACCGAGACCCTCCAGGAGATCGTGCGCACCGGAACCTCAACCGCCGACAAGATGGGTGAGCTCGGCCAACACAGCCAAGACATCGGTCGCGCCGTCCGCTTGATTCGCTCGGTCGCGGCCCAGACGAACCTTCTCGCCCTGAACGCCACCATCGAAGCGGCCCGGGCGGGAAGCTACGGAAAAGGCTTCTCGGTGGTCGCCAACGAGGTCAAGGAGCTCGCCAAGCAGACCGCGAAAGCTACTGAAGAGATCGAGGAGCAGGTCACGGCGATCCAGACCCAGGTGGGCGGAGCCCTGCAGGGCCTCCATCAGATGAACGAATCCATCGGCGCGGTGGAAACGATCTCGCATCAGCTCGCGGACCGCGTATCGGCACAGGTCGAGCACAATCGCCATCTCGGTGGCCGCCTCGACGGGATCTCCAGCGAGGCGAAGGATGTGGTCACCGGACTCGATCAGCTGACGAGCTTGTCCCGCGGCGCCGCGTCTTCGGCGGTGGACACCAACAAAGCTGCGCGCCAGCTGGCGGGGCTGTCCGAACAACTCCGCGCCACCCTCCAAAAGATGGGATGATCCGTGAATGATCCAGGGCGTGGCGCGTCGTTGGGCCTCCCTTGACCGCCCCGCACTCGGGCCATAGGGTCCGCGCGTTTCATGCGGTATCGGTTCCTTTTGGGTTGCCTGATTCTGTCGGGATTCGCGGGGCTAGCTTACGAACTGCTGTGGGTCCGGCTCCTGGCGCTCAGCTTCGGATCGACCGCCGCGTCCTTCTCCACCGTCCTCGCGGTGTTCTTCGGTGGCCTGGCCATCGGCAGCCTCATCGGCGGGCGCCTGGCCCGACGGGTCACCCGGCCCGTGCGCGCGTACGCGATCATCGAGCTGATCGCGGGGGCGGTCGCGGTCGGTCTCTACCCGATCCTCGTGGGTCTGGAGTCAGCGTTCGCGCAATACGACCCCGGCACCGGCCCCCTGGGGATCATCGTCCGCGTGTTGGTCGCCTCCGTAGTCCTGCTGCCGCCCACGGTGCTGATGGGCGCGACGATCCCATTCGTGACCCGGGCCATGGTCGACCGGGACGAAGACGTCGGACGCGCGACCGCGTTGATCTACGCGTTCAACACCTTCGGCGCTTGCCTCGGCGCGTACGTCACGACGTTTTGGTCGCTGCCGGTCCTCGGGGTGAGCGGCGCGACGTTCGCCACCGCCGGCCTCAACCTGGCCGTGTTCGCCATCGCGATCGGCCTCGGTCGCGGGGAGCAGGCCCTGGCCGTGACCCCGCCGCCGACCTCTCGGGCCGAGACCGATGGCGACGGGAAGCTCAAGCTCATGGGCACCCTCGTCGCGGGCATGCTGGGGTACGCGGCCGTCGCCCTACAGGTAGTGTGGGTGCGAGTCTTCGCGGTGGCGATGCAGGGGACGGTCTACGGCACCGGCTCCGTCCTCATCGCCGTGCTCGTGGGCATCGGCGCCGGCAGTCTCCTGCTCGCGTCGGTCCTGAAGCGCTCGCCCCGGGCCGGGCTCGCGTTCGTCGGGCTGCAGGTCGCGGGTCTCGGTCTCGTCCTGCTGACCTTTCGACTCCTGCCGTGGATCAGCTACGAGCTCGGTGCGCTCCAGATCGCGAAGCTCGGCACCATCGGCCTCCATCTGCAGATGGTCATCGTGATCATGACCGTGCTCGGCCCGTCGGTGTGCTCGGGGGCGTCGTTGCCGCTGATCGTCGGCATCGTGGAGGCGAAAGCCGTCAACAGCGCGCGAACGGTCGGCAACGTGTACGCCGCGAACACCATCGGGGCCATCTTGGGCTCGCTGGTGACCGGGTTCCTGGTCTTGCCGGCCGCCGGCTCCGAAGCCGCGGTCTTGCTCGCGGTGATCGCCCTCGGCGGCGCGGCGGCGTTCGGCGCGTTGTTCCTCACCGAGGTCGCGCGGCCGCTGCGGCTGGCCATGGTCCCCGCCGGCCTCGCGTTGGCGGCCCTGTACGACGGCTACGACGTCCAGGCCCTGGCCACGAGCCCGCGGCCCGGCTCGTACTTCGACTGGTGGAAAGCCACCCAAAGCCAGCGGCGGATGACCATCCTGTTCAGCGAGGCGCAATCGGCGAACGTTCTCGTCGTCGACACCCCGCGAACTCGATCCCTGTCGCTCAGCGGTCTCGGGCAAGGCGGCCGCAGAAAGCAACCACCACACCTCATCCGAGAATCCCTCCTCGTGGCGATGATCCCCCTCGTCCACGCCACCCAGACCGAGCGCGCGCTCCTCGTCGGGCTCGGGGCGGGGGTGACCGTCGACGCCATGACCAAGCTGGGCATCGGCCAGGTCCGGGTCGTCGAACTCGAACCGAAGGTCGTGGACGCCGTCGAAGCCATCTTCCAACAGGACAATCCGCTGGCGTCAGACCGGGTAGAGGTGATCATCAACGACGCCCGCCACGTCCTCAACGCTCAGCGCGGCGAAGATGGTGGCTACGACATCATCGCTTCCATGCCCGCCCACCCGTGGGTCGCGTCACCGATCTTCACCCGCGAGTTCTTCGCCATCGCGAAAGCGAATCTGCGTCCCCAGGGCGTATTTTGCAGCTGGTTCGGACTCGGACGAATGAACGAGCTGACGACCGACAGCCTGGTGCGTGCCTTCACGTCGGTCTTCGACCACTACATCGTGTACTATCTGCCTCGAAACGGCGCCTACTTCTTGGTCGGGTCACCGTCACCGCTCGTCGTGGACCCCGAGCGTTACCTGGCTATGAGCCAACAGCCGATCGTTCGAGCTCACGAGGCCCTGGCCGACCCGCTGTTCCTGCCTCAACGCATTCAGGCCAGCGGTCGCGACGCGACACCGCTGAAGCCAGGACCGGTGAACACCGACGACCACCCCATCGTCGAGATGATGTCGCCGACCACGACCGCCACCAAGGCCACCGCCAGCGCCGACCTGTTCCCGAAGCGCGGCCTCGACCCGCGGATGGTCCCCGAAAGCGAGCGGTCCACGTTCCTGGTCCGGCTGATCGAAGCCCATCTCGGCACGCCCGACGGTCGACTGCCCCTCAAGACCCGTCGAGGCAACCTCAGCGCCGCCGCTGACCTCATCGAACGTGTGCAGGGCGTAGTCACGGCGTCGGTCGCGCGATACCTGGACGTGCGCTTGGCGATCGCCCGCAACCCCACCCCGGCCGGGTTACCTGACCGCGTCGAGGCCTTGGCCTCAGCCGATGACCGCGCCCGGGCCCGACGGGCCTACGCGTGGTCGCTTCCGCCGGACACCGCGGCCCGCGCCCGCGCGCTTGCCGCGCTCCCCGCTGAGACCGCGGTCATCTTTCATCAGCTTCGGGAGTCCGGCCTCGACGCCCTCGCGCGCGTTCCGCCGACCCCTGTCGCGGTGGCTGAAGATCCCATGGGGTGGTGGCTGTGGTCCCTGGCCCACGGAGGACGGCTGGACGAATCGGATCGACGCCACCTCGTCGAGCGGGTCGGTCCAATGTTGGCCGTCTCCGTCAACGAGCCGCTGCTTCGCGCAACGTCGACGCGGCTGCGGTCCGCCGGCGAGGGTCGGCTCGCGCGCGCGGTCGACGCGTGGGCCGACAAGGCCCGCCACGCCCGAGCAACCTATCATCGACGAAAAGGTATCGACGCCGGCAAAGCGCATCGATACCAGGATGCGGCGACCCACCTGTGGACCGCGTTTTCCGCCACCCCCAGCGACGAGAAGCTGTATCCGCCCTTGGCCCACAGCTTGGTCGCCATCAAAGACGAGGCCCGGCTGGCGTCGTTTGCCGACGCGCTCCGTTTTGTGGGCACGAGCCCCGAGCGCATCGCGTTCATCGTTCGTGACGCCCGCCGAAAGGTCGCCGCCAGCGGCAAGAGCGGGGCCGAGACCGCCTCTCGCTCGGCCCAGGGCTCGACTTCGACCCCGAGCGCCCGACCTTAGCTCGGCTTGCGCATCACGAACTCGATCTCTTCAAAGCCGCCGACGTAGTAACACCACAGCCGCGAGCACACGAGCGGCGACGCATTGGCGAACCGGTCGACGACCGCGCCCACCGATCGGCCCACGGCGTACAGGGGCCGAGGCAAGACCGTCTTTTTGAGGTAGGGCTGAGCAAACCACCGCATCCGCACCGACTCGCACTCGAAATGGGTGCCCGTGTACCCCCCCGGGAAATCGGGGTCGAAGTAATACGGGAACGTCGCGTCGAAGCCTCGCTTGTGTTCCGGATGCGAGAACCCCCGGGAGAAGTGCGGTACCCGCAGCACCACTCGGCCTCCGGGTCGAAGGAGGCGGTGTAGCTCGGCCATCACCTTGAACACTTCCGGCAGATGCTCGATGACGTGGTCGGCCTCGATTCGCTCGAACGCGGCGTCTTCGAACGGATAGGGGATGATCGAGAGGTCGTGCACCACGTCGACCCCGGGCCCTGAAACCCAGTCGACGTTGACGAAGTCAAGCTTCGGAAAGCGCCCACAACCGAGGTTGAGGCGCCCCGAGCACGACCGGGCCGGCTGGGACTGGGCGGGCTGGGACTCACGGAGCGGATGAACGCCGCCGGTCTGCACAGCGGTCTCTTACCATAATCCGCAAAAGCTGGCGTACGCCGCATCCTTTACCGCAAAATCTCGCCGTGGACCGTGAGATCGACGACATCCGCAAACGGCTCAAACAACTCGAGCATCTGCATCGGATAGGCATCGCCCTGGGCGCCGAGCACGACAAAGACCGGCTGGTGGAGCGCATCCTCATCGAGGCGAAGGTCTTGTGCGGCGCGGACGGGGGGACCCTGTATCTTCGGACGGACGACGACCATCTCCGGTTCGCGATCATGCGCAACGACTCGCTGCGCCTGGCCCTCGGCGGCACGACCGGCAGGCCCATCGACCTGCCCCCCGTCCCCATGTACCTGGACGACGGCACGAAGCCGAACCACGGCAACGTCGCCTCGTACTGCGCGACCACCCAAACCGCGGTCAACATCCCCGACGCTTACGAGGCCGAAGGCTTCGACTTTTCCGGCACCAAGGCGTTCGACGAGCGAAACGGGTATCGCTCTCGGTCGTTTCTGACCATTCCGTTGACCAATCAGGAGCGGCGGGTGATCGGGGTCCTTCAGCTCCTCAACGCCAAAGAAGACGCGCGGACCATCCCCTTCGATACCGACGTAGAACAGGTCGTGGTCGCCCTGGCTTCGCAAGCGGGGGTCGCCCTGGACAACCAGATGCTGCTGTCCTCGCAGCGGGAGCTGATGGAAGCCTTCATCAAGCTGATCGCGGCCGCGATCGACGACAAGTCGCCCTACACGGGCGGGCACTGCCGACGGGTTCCGTTGCTCACCCAGCTGCTCACCGAAGCCGTTTGCCAGACCAAGGAGGGCCCATACGCAACGTTCGAGCTCAACGAAGAAGAGTGGTACGAGCTGCGCATCGCCTCGTGGCTGCACGACTGCGGCAAAGTCACTACGCCCGTACACATCATGGATAAGGCCACCAAGCTCGAAGCGATCTGCGACCGCATAGAGACGATCCGTACCCGATTCGAGGTGTGCCTTCAGGCCCTGGAGGCCGAGCACTGGCGAGCGGTGGCCGAGGGCGGCGATCCGGCGGCCCTGGACATCGAGCGGGCCCGCCGGCGAGCCGAGCTCAACGACGACCTCGCCTTCCTCGAGAAGGCCAACGTGGGGGGAGAATTCATGACCGACGAGGACCGAGCTCGAATCCATCGGATCGGCGAACAGACGTGGCCGACCGCGGATGGCCGGCGCGCCCCGCTCCTCACCGAAGACGAAGTCAAAAACCTCGCCGTCTCCCGCGGCACGCTCACCGACGACGAGCGGGTGGTCATCAACGGCCATATGGTTCAGACCGTCCGAATGCTGGAAGCGCTCCCGTTTCCTCGACATCTTCGACGAGTGCCGGAGTACGCGGGCGGCCACCATGAGAAGATGGACGGGACTGGCTACCCGAAGGGGTTGTTCGCCGGCGACATGTCCGTGCCGGCGCGAATCATGGCCATCGCTGACGTGTTCGAGGCGTTGACGGCCACCGATCGTCCCTACAAGCAAGGCAAGACCCTGAGCGACACCATGAAGATCATGGGATCGATGAAGCGGAAGAACCACCTCGATCCGGATCTCATGAATATATTCGTCGAGTCCGGCGTCTATCGGCGCTACGC
>JANQQN010000411.1 GCA_028289325.1 Myxococcota bacterium
CGATGCGCCGGCTCGAGCATCGGCAACGAAGGCCTCGAAGAGCGATTCGGCGTCGGCGGGTAAGGACGCGTCGACACCGATGAGCGCCTCCGTCGGCAAGGCGTCGGCCGGTCCGGCGCCGGCCGACAAAGCGCCGTCCGGTGACCAGGCCCCGGCGTCGACGACAAAAGCATTGAAAGGGGAAGCGGCGGCACCGGCGGACAAAGACACGTCCGGGACAAAGACCCCACCGTCGAAGGGCAAAGCGTCGCCCGACAAATCGGCGGTGCCGGGCGACAAGGCACCATCCACCGATCCGGCGCCGGCGACGACGACAGCGCCGAAGCGCTCGGCGGCGTCCGCGAGCACGGATGAGTCGGAAGCCTCGACGGCGCCCGCCGCTGGCGACGTCGTTGGAGGGGCCAAGGCTCAGAGTCCGGGCCCGGCCGCGGCGACCGAGCCCTCGTCGCCAACGAAGGGGGAGGCCCCGGTGGATCCGAAAAAAGACAGCGTGGCCGCCGCTGGCGCGCCGTCGTCGGCGAAGACGCCGTCCGTCGGCAGTAAGGTCGCCACCGGCAAAGCCGCGCCCCCCGCCAAACCGTCTCCCCCATCCACCGATGCGCCGTCCACCCGCCGGACGGGGTCGCCGAGCGAAGCGTCACCGACCGCCAAGGACGCGCCGGCGTCGACCGCCGCGCCGACGTCCTCCGGTGAAGCACCCAAATCTCCGAAGAGCGAACGTTCGGCGAAGCGCGAGCGCAAAGCCTCGAAGGCCGGCCAACCTACGGCGACCGCCCGCGCGGCCTCCACCTCCCAAGACGCCAACAAGGCTTCTGCGCCCACCAAGAAAGCGCCCGCCACCAAGAAAGCGCCCGCCACCAAGAAAGCGATCGCCACCAAGAAGGCGAACACCACCAAGAAAGCGACCCGCGCCAAGAACACGCCTCGTAGGCCGTCGGCCGTCGGGACGTCGTCGACCAAAGAACCGCCGCCGAGCAAGGCGCGCGCAAAGGGGCGAAAGCCGGCGACCAAGGGGAAATCGAAGCCGGGTTCGGCGGGGGCGAACAAGAAGGCGCCCGCCGGATCGGACGCGTCCTCCAAGGGCGATGCGCCACCGCCGTTTCGCGCGCCCGCCGGCCCTTCGGCCACGACAACGTCGACGCGAGCCTGATGTCACCTGAAGCGGATGGCCAGTCAGATTGACGGCATTGCTCCGCGGAGCGATTCAAGGCTGTCTAGACCCCTGGCTCGGGGGTTCCGAGCAGAACGAAGTTCTGTAAGGAATCCATGAGACAGGTGACGAGTACGGCGATCTAGAAGTTCCGAGCCAGTTCCTGGCTCGGAACTCCCGTTCGCCGCCTTCGCTGCCGCTTGAGGATCGCCACGTAAACGCGGCTCTCGTCCGGCGGATCCAATGTCCTTCGCAATTGGCTCAGGACATATGATCTGCCGTACTAGCGGGCTTGACGCATTCCGCCAAATTATCCTGCTGAGACGACCACAACCGCCCTTCCTGACCGCCTTTCGTGGTTGATTCCTACCGAGGAATCGCGTTACCAGCACCGCACCCTGGCCGGGGATGGACCCAGTTAGGGACTGAGAGGCAGACAGTTCATGGCTTCTATCGAGGACAAGGTTAAGTCGATCATCGTCGAGCAGCTGGGCATCTCCGAAGACGAGGTGAAGCCGGAGGCGTCGTTTATCGATGATCTAGGCGCCGATTCGCTCGACATCGTCGAGCTGGTGATGGCGATGGAAGAGGAATTCGAGATCGAGATTCCGGACGAGGAGGCCGAGAACATCAAGACGGTCGGCGACGCCATCAAGTACATCAATCAACATAAGCCGGCCTGATTATCGCCGCCTCGCCGGAGTCATCATGGTCGATACTACCGATAGCAAGGGGCGCCGACGCGCCGTGATCACCGGTATGGGTCTCGTCACCCCTTGTGGCGTCGGGCTCGAGAACGCTTGGTCCGCCATCGTGGGCGGGAAGTCGGGCATCGGACCGATCACGCAGTTCGATGCCGCGAGCTACGACACTCGGTTTGCCGGCGAGGTCGACGACTTCGACCCCAAAGACTGGATGGATCCGAAAGAAGCGCGGCGAAACGACCGCTTCATCCAGTTCGCGATAGCCGCCTGCGATATGGCCGTTCAGCAGTCGGGGTTCAAGGTCGATCCCTCGGAGGCCGAGCGGGTCGGGGTGATCATCGGCGCCGGCCTCGGCGGGCTGGCCACGATCGAAAAGAACGTACACGTCATCGACGAGCGCGGTCCCAAGAAGATCAACCCGTTCTTCATCCCGTCCCTCATCGTGAACCTCGCGCCAGGGCAGATCTCGATCCGACTGGGGGCCAAAGGACCAAACTGGTCGCCGGTCTCGGCGTGCGCGACGTCTGCCCACGCGATCGGCGAGGCGGTCGAACACATCCGTCGCGGCACCTGCGACGCGGTGGTGACCGGAGGCGCAGAAGCGACGATCACCCCCCTGGGCATCGGCGGTTTCAACGCCATGAAGGCGCTGTCGACTCGAAATGACGACCCGCCCGCGGCCAGCCGGCCTTGGGACCAAGACCGAGATGGCTTCGTGATGGGCGAGGGGGCCGGCGTGTTGATCGTCGAGACCCTCGAGCGGGCCCAGGCGCGGGGCGCGCCGATCATCGCAGAGGTCGTCGGCTACGGCACGACCAGCGACGCTTACCACATCACCGCGCCGGACGGCGTAGGTGCGGCCCGATGCATGAAGATGGCCTTGGACGATGCAGGGATCGCGCCGTCGGCGGTCCGATACGTCAACGCCCACGGAACCTCGACGCCGGTCGGTGACCTCAAGGAGATCGAGGCGATCAAAGACGTCTTCGGCGAGCACTCGGCCGCGATGACCGTGTCCTCCACCAAGAGCATGCACGGCCACATGCTTGGCGCCGCTGGCGCGGTGGAGGCCATCCTGACCGTCAAGGCGCTGCAGACGGGGACCTCTCCGCCCACGATCAACCTTCACCGGCCCTCGGAAGGGTGCGACCTCAATCTGACCCCGCTGGTCTCGCAGTCGATCGACGCGGAGTATGGGTTGAGCAATTCGTTCGGGTTCGGCGGAACCAACGCCAGCGTCCTTCTCCGCAAGCTCTCCCGCTGACCGGCGATAGGCCCACCGGCCGGCCAGCGGTGCCTTGGCTACAGGCGGACCGCCATCCCCGCCAGCACCCGCATACCGAAGACCGTGCCCGTCGTGTTCAAGTTCGGCCCGAACTTCAGGTCGGCGGTGAGGGCGAGGGGGGGCGTTACATGAAACTCGAGAAAACCCCCGAACAACAGCGGGGCGCTGAAAAATGCCCCTCCGCGGCTGGGGATGACGACCTCCATCGGAATGTCGACCCCGCCGCCGACGATCAGCCGTGGCTCGACGGTGTAGCCGATGTGTCCCTGCAGATTTAGCAGAATCCCGTACAAACTCGGGCTGTCGACACCGATTCGGAGACCGGGTTCTCCGCGGAGACCGATCGACCATGTCTCGGTGCGATAAATCGAGTAGCGGGTCACCGCGGCCACGACGAGGCTGGACGTGAACGCGACATCGGGTGCCCAGCGGGCGTAGTCGAACGCGACCAGGCCGCCCAACGACAGGCCGGGCATCAGGGTGTAGTGATAGGCCAGTCTAGGAAGACCCGAAAAGCCCAGTTCTCCCTGCAGGAGACCGCCTGAGCTCGGCACGCCGCCCGCGAGCACATCCCACGACAGCCCGCGGACGGTAATATCGACCGGCTCTACCACCGGATCCCCGGCCGGTTCGTCCGGCTCGGACGGAGATCTCGGCTCGACGATGGGCGGGGTGGTCGGGTCCGGCGTCGGAGGCGGAGGCGTCTGCGCCCGCGTCCCCGCCGGTAGGGCGATGGAGACCGCAGCAAAAACAAAGGCGAGGCTTCGCACGGCGCGGGAGGATGCTACGCCCCGAACACCACGCCAACCCCATGTTGGCGCGCACGGGTGGATTCCGGTGTAACTCGAGACGAAGCGTCGGCTGGGTCGGCCTTGGTCGCCGAACGACAAACGACGGGGCCAGGCTTGTGACAGCGTTATCATGGACCATATTCTAAATCTTGATGCGGTGTGTATCGGCGGCGCTCACGCATGTGGGCATGAAGCGTGACCATAATGAGGACGCCTTCTTCGCCAGCGATGACATACCGCTGTACGTGGTGGCCGACGGCATGGGCGGCCATGCCGCAGGTGAAGTTGCGTCCTGGGAGTCGATCGAAGCGGTTTTGGGGATGGTGAGGCAGTCGATGCACGACATCGATGCCTATCGGTCAGGCCCGACCGACGGCGGCATTCATAAGCTCCGCCGGCTCATGGAGGCCGCATTTCAACGCGCTACCTACCACGTATACGGAATCGCCGAGCAAGACCCGAGCGCAAAGGGCATGGGTACGACCATTACCGCTCTGTTGCCGGTTGGCGATATTGCGGTGCTTGGGTCGGTTGGCGACAGCCGCGCCTATCTGGTGCGCGGCCACCGAACGTGGCAGCTGACCGAGGATCACACGCTGGTTCAGCTGCAGATCCGCGCTGGCCTCATCAGTCGCGAAGAGGCGGAACAGTCGCCGCGCGGCAACGTCATCACCCGAGCCGTCGGGCCTCGCGACTACGTTCAGGTCGATACGTTCGTCATCCCCGTACAGCGGGGCGACCGGTATCTACTCTGCTCGGATGGCCTGCACGGGTATCTTCGGGCGGACGAAATTGCGCCGATCATGAATTCGAGGACGCTCGAGTCCGCGGTCCAGGAGTTCGTCGACCTTGCCAATCGGCGGGGCGGTAAAGACAACATTACTTGCGTAGCGGTGGAAGTCCAAGACACCGGCCGTCCTCCCCGACCCACGGAACAGCCGACGCCTGACCTGCCGGATCCTCCGAATCGAGAATCGTCGACGCCGATCAACGGGCCCCAGTTCGGCCCGTCGAATCCTTGAACGCGGCCCGGGTGGTTCCCGCCGCCGCGTAGCACCACCGGTGCTCGAGGGCTAAGACCTTCACCAACGCTGGCCGGTCCTCGACCGGAACATTCGAGAAGTCCATGGCCGACAGGCGTCCGAATCGGCGCAGCAGCTCCAAGGTGCGCCGAATCGTTCCCCCGTCGCGCTGTGCGGGCCGGGGCCGGGCCTCGGCCCACGCTTCCAGAGCGCTGACCTCGGCTTCGAGGCGATCGACGAATTCGTCGAGCCCCTGCTCGGGGGCCGCCTCGACCGCGCGTCGGATCGGCGTCACCCGGTCGAGACGGAGGGTCGGGCCGGGCTGATCGAGGCTCACCACGCGCGCGCGCGCCCGGGCGCGACGGGAGCACCGGGTCGAGCGGCTGGCGGGCGTGGTTCCGGACACATGGGCATAGATGGAGCTTGGCGCGGTGTGCATATGGCCATGGACGAGCAAACGCCGTGCATGGTCTTCGGCCTTTGAAATCATTTGGTTTTTGAGGGGCCGGGTCTTTGTGACCGCGGTGCTTGCGGTCGCATTGACCACGCCGCTGACAGCTCGACAAACGGCGGCAGTTCTAGAGAAAACCCTTGGCTTCCAGCGTCTCTCGAAGCCGCTGCTCATCCAAGCCGAGCAGCAGGGTTCCGGAGACGTCGATCACCGGGACGCCGCTGGGCCGCGCGTTCGCGCGGGCGGCCTTCCCGGCGAGCTCGAGCTGGGCGCTTCGGGAGGCCTCGACGTCTTTGTCGACGAAAGGCACGCCCCACTGGCGCAGCAGTCGTTTGGTCGACTTGCACACCCCGCACCACGCTGCGGTGTACACCACGACCCCCGTTCCGCTGCCGCCGGCGGTCGTCGCGGTGTTCGTGATCTGGGATTCGAAGCCATATCGACTCGCGACGGAAACGGGGTACGTGCCGTCGCTGCGGCGTTCGGTCAGGTCGGTCAGGTAGATGTAGCGCCCGGCCTGCCGCTGCTGGGGGGAGAGGCTCAGGTCGGTGACGACCACCGCGTCACGGGCGCCTTTTGGGACCTCCTCCGTCGAAGAGGCGGTTGAAAACGCACCGGTCTTGGGGTCCTGAAACGTGAATACGAGATCGTCGCGGTCGGCGGTCACGCGGATGCGCGGAGGAGGGGCGTTGTCGACCCCCGCGTCGGGTGGGCTGGATCCTGACCTGGTCGAACAGCCGATCCCAACGACCGACGTTACGCTGGCTAAGGTCACGAAAGTGATACGTTTTATGAGCCCACGACCGGCGCCCACCATGGCCCGTAGGCTAGACCGGCTCGGCGCGCCAGGCTAGATCTTCCGCGTGGGGGGACCGCTCGAGTTCGAGGGGAGCAGCGTCCGCGCGGTGCTCCAAGATCTCGTCGACCGGCGGGATCCGCTGCGGCTGCAGGTCCGCCTGCGGGGGCCGGCCACCGCGCTCGCGGATCGTGCGGTCATGCGCACCGCGAGCGGGCGGGTGCACCTCGTTCGCACCGCGGATCGGTCCGGGGTCGACGCGCTGGTTCGGGTGATTCTCGCCGACGGGGGAACGATCGACGTCCTCGAAGACCCGCCCCCCGACACCGTCCAGCACGCCCCGACCTTGGATTCGCTGTTCTTGCAGGCCGAACGGCAGGCCCAGCAGCTGCTGCAGCCGATCGAGCCCTGCGGCGGCTTGGGGGCGGTGTTGAGGACCGACCTGAGCGAGATGGTCGTGCAGCTCCAGCGGATGCCGGAAGCGGCGAACCGGGTCATGGGTCTGGCCGACGGCCAGCGGACGGTGGCCGATATTGTCGCCGCGTCGTCCTACAGTGAGGTTCTCACCGCACGGATCCTCGGCAAGCTTCAC
>JANQQN010000433.1 GCA_028289325.1 Myxococcota bacterium
GGCGATGCTCCGGCCTACGCGGGGGGAACCACCGCTTCGTCAGGAACCAACTCGGAAGCGGTCCACACCCGCGATGTCGACCCCGATGGTCGGGGAAAGGCAGATTTGACCCGGCCGGTGCGCCTCCCAGCCCGAAACTGGAAGTGCCCGTGGCCCGAACAGGCCGAACCGTTGGGGATCGACGAGCAGATCGTCGTGCTTCAGGCTGTCGTGAAAGCCAACGGAGACGTCGCATCGGTCCAGGTGCTGGCGGACCCGGGATACGGCTTCGGAGAGGCAGCCCGAGCTTGCGCCCTCGATGCCCGATTCCAGCCTGCCCAAGACCGAACCGGGGCGGTTTTCGCGGCGACCTCACCCCCGATTCGAGTGCGATTCACGCGGTGAGCTCGAACCCTTGATTCGTCCGAAAACATGCTTCAGACCGCCCGCCGCCGCGTTCCTTACCGGAAGCAGCTGGCCACGCGGCGGTGTTGCACCCCGTCCCGGTAGACCGGAGGCTACGGGCATTAGCCGATGCGCTGAAGACCACCACTCTGGCTTAGCGCAGACGGATGGGGAACACCGGGAAGGCGGGCTGAGTCGCGACTTCAGCAACGTTGTCGATGAGCTCTTCAAGCAACACGGCCTGATACTCGAGTCCCTGTCGGTCTCCCAAGAGAACATCAATGGTGTAGTCGTTGTCGGCGGTGCCATAGTAACCGGACCCCGACAGCCAAAAACCGTCCTCAGTTCGATAGTAGACGGCTCCGGTGGCCAGCTGGCGATCGAACGAACCAACTTCGTAAGACGCGTTGCCGCCGAAGCCTTCGCCGGGCGCGCGGCTGACCAGATTGATGGCGCCGCCCAGGGCATCGGCCCCAAAGCGAATGGGAACGACGCCGCGGTAGACTTCGATTCGCTGCAACAGGTTGACGGGAAGGGTGGCGAGGCTCTCGGAACCCGGGACTGCGAGCGGCAGCCCGTCGATAAAAACCGGAATCCGGTCGTCGCGCCCACATGACCGCTGAAAGCCGCGGCCGGTCTCATCAGTCACAAAGAGCCGGGGGAGGCTCGCCAGCAACCGACGACCTGCCCGATCAAGGCTCTTGACGCCACGGGCCCAAAGTGTCGGCTGTCGTTGGCCTCCAAGGGATTGTCGCTGCCGACGGAGAACGTAAACGCTCCCCTCGATCTCACGCGTTTAACCAGTAGCGTGTCCGGGACGCGCGGATGGCGAATGACGACCAGCTCGCCCGGCCTCGGCAGCATATCGGTGGCGCTGCGGACCAGCAGCCAGTCGCCGGGTTGAAGCGTCGGCAACATGCTTCGCCCAAGCACCCGAACGATTCTTGGCCTAGGCTCGAGGCCGCGAGCGCTACGCCAGATCATCCTGCACAGTTCAACGAGCAGACTGCTGAACGAGTACCTGGCGAAGGCAGCCTTCATCCGCCGGCCAGCACCCAATCGACTTGACGCCCTTTTGTCTGCCAGAAGATGTTGTGTATCTCCTGCACGGCCGAGATCAGCTCGTCGGCGTGTTGGAGGCTCACTTCCACTTTGCAAGCCGAACACAGCTTCGCGGCTTTCCAAAAAACGTCGTGGAGGTTGGGGTAAGCGTCGAGGTGCGGCGGCTTGAAGTAGTCGGTCCACAAAACCAGCAGATCTCTTTTCGTCTGCTCGGCCTGCTCCTCTTTGATGCTGACGTACCGGCTCAGCGTGTTGTGGAATCGTACCACGCCCTCCGGATCCGTAGGGTCGGGCGGCGCCAGCTCGAGGATCTTCTTGGTCATAGAGCGGACCGCTTCCGCCGTGACTCTCGCGGAAGCGGGGTCGTAGATGCCACAGGGGCCGTCGCAGTGGGCAGAGGCGGTCGGCACGACCGAGGCGATGGAGCTCGCGACTACGGGATTCATTGCTGGTTCCTTTCAATAAAATCGGTCGGTCAGTTGAAGTGCCTGACCGAGTTGAGGGGTTGAATCGTCTCCGATCCGTTGATCACCCGCGTCGTGATCTCGTGCGTCAGATGGGGGACGAATCGAGTCGCTACTGTGACGGAGCCGTTGAACTCCGCCACAAAGATACCTGAGACCTGGCGTCTTTCGATTTGGAACCCCGCCGCGATCAAGGCGGAGAAATCCGAGTGCTCGCACCGTACGCAGAACTCTTCCGGTAACGACCGAGCGATCAGCGTCGCCAACCCATGATCAACGCCGGCCGTGACCAGAATCTCCCCCGTGTTCTGCAGCTTCGGCGTATCTGCCGCCTTCGCCAGCCATTTTCGGTAGGTCGCCCCGATGGCCGAATCGGAGAAGGCGGCCGTGAGCAGCGACGCGGCGAGGGACCCGAAGGCGTAGACCAACGAGTCCCGAGCGAAGGAACCCGCCTCCCAATCGCAATCACAGGTCTGGGGTGTGCTCTTCTTCGATATCGACATCGTTTGTCTTCCCGAACTATTGGCGGCGAAGGCAGCACTTCAGATCAGCATCAATGCTGCGACCAGGCGGAGGCATGAGTGCCGCGATGTCTCATCGCGGCAGGGCACGAGCGCGGCCGGTCGCGCTGAGCGAGATCCGTAAGGCGGTTCGCGAGCCATGTGACCTCCACGATTTCCGCCGCATTTCGATCTCGGACGGCGAGGATCGATCGGGCGGCGTCAGCGGCGCTCGCGTTCGCGTTTTTGTCGGCGGCTGCTTGATGAATCCGAGCCGCTGATTCGAGGCGCGCGTTCGCGATGACCAAGTCACCGATATGCCGCCGGACCGTATCCAGTTCGACTACGGGCGCAGCCGGCGAGGATGTTAAGCCGGCCTTTTGCGCCAGCAACGAGTCCTCCCGAAACATGGACGACGACAAAAGCGCGGCTCCGCCGATGAGGACCGCCGCCGGATACCAGATGGAGCGGGCTAGCCATCCATGGGAGCCGCTTCGGCGGGTGGTGCCGCGGTCGTAGGGCGTACCGGGATAGAAGGGATCGTCGAGCCGTTCGTTTGAGTTCATCGGGTCTCCTTGCCGTTTCATGCGAGTTCGTCGTCCTGATGAGCGGCAGCGCGATACACGCCGCGCTCCGTCAGTGGAGACATCTTATCGATATTGAGAATGATTTTCAATATCTTGATGCGATGAAAATGAAGGAATGAACGACTGGCTCGGGGCCGATCGGTCAATGAGAAATCCGCTGTAGATCTAGAAGCTTACGGCTCGAAGTGGCGTCTCGAGGGACACTTCAGTGCCGCCAAGACCTGCGGGGCCGCGCCGCGGAGCAGTTCGTTGCCGAGCTGGCACCCTCCGAAACAACACGAGGGCTACGTCGGAGGATTACCCTCGATCCACCTGTCGAGGGTTGTGGCCGCGAACCTGTCCCGTCCCATCTCGATGCAGACCCTCTCGATCTGGCGAGGACGGTGGTGGAAGATCCTCTTGCTCAGTGCGTCGGTCCTGCCGGTCCGTACACGTGTGGGCCCGCGCCCGAGGAGGGGGCGAGCCAGTCTGCAGGGGTGGGTGATGCGTCAGATGTCGCTGGCGTACGCGAAGCCGGGGACCGTGAACACCGCGGTCGCGGTGAGCGTTGGGGTGATCTCCCAAAAGACCGTGTTGGAGTCGCCGAGGTCGCCGCCGTCTCCGAAGTCCCCTGAAGTACGGGACAGGAACAGCCGACCATCGAGGATGCTCGCCTCGTCGGTGACACCACCGGGCACCAGATCGGCGATCCGTTGCACCTCGCCGGAACGAACATCGACGGCCCAGCCCTCATGGATGGGGGCGCCGAAAAGGTCGAAGAGGTCTTCAAATTCCCCGGCGCGCGGGAGGTTAAGGCCAAGAACGAGTCCGAGACCGCCGCCGATCGGCGACAATCCGAATGGCAGCTGGCCTTGCATGCTTGCCCCAGGGCGCAGCTCGAAGTCGGTGTCGATTACCCGGCTGTCGGCGGCAATCCGCACGATGCAATTGGGCTTGCCAGGCTGACCGGCCAGTAGATCCGGAAAGCGGGTTTGCCGGGCGAAGCTGTCGGCGAAGAGGTACAGGTCTCCGTTATCGTCGAAGAAGCCGCCGAAACCAGCGGTGACCGGGCAGTCCGGATCCCTGGATACGACGACCTCTCCGGAGTCGAGGTCGACGGCCATCACCGCCATCTCGTTAAGAAAGCCGGCGCCCTGGTAGGCGATATGCATGAACAGGGTCCTGTCGTTCTCGCGCACGAAGCCGCGGCGGATGTTGCTTTCGAAGCCGTCCACGACCTCGACCTCGTCGCGGTACGGGATGCCTTCCGCGATCGTGCTCGTGCTGGGGTCCCGGTCGGTGATGGTCATGGTGGTGGGATTCCATTCGACGACTTCCTTGCGTTCCCGATTCAGAGTGAACGCCCGCGTTTCGCTCAAGAAGAACAGGTAGGTCGCAGTGCCTTGGACGCCGACCTGCCCGTCTTCGACCAGATCAAGGCCGTCGACACGAAACCGCTTGATGATGTTGCTGCCACTGATTCCGTACCCGCGCCCGCCGTAGAACTCAGTGAACACGTCTGTTCGGTCGAACTCATCGAGGGTTATGGTGCCGCTTGGGATCTCTTCGAAGAGCCGATAGAATAGCTCGTCGCCGTCTGATCCGGCGACGGTAGTGCCCACGAAGTATTGCGCCTGAGCGGTGGGCACGTTGTGGTTGTTGTTGCTGCCGCTATCGTCGTCGCTGCAAGCGACGACGATGAGGCAGCCGGCCACAAGCGCGGTCCATAGATGTTGGAAGTTCACACTGTTCTCCTTTGCGCGAGCCGGCCGCGTGCGTCGGCGCCCGGCATTAAAAAACCTGCACGAGGAGCCGGGCGAAGACTGCCCGCCCCGGTCGAGGGATCCCGAAGAAGTCGAATAGCTCCGCGTCAAAGACGTTCTGAACGTCGATCGACGCGGCGACGCGCTCGCCAAAGGCGTCGAAGCGGTAGCCGAGGGTCACCGAGCTCTCAGTCTGGGTGTCGAGCCGCGGCACCGAGTCTTCGCGGCCGAGGGACTCCCATGCGAGCGAGAAGCTGTTTACGAACCGGCTCGTCCACGACAGCTCGACGCTGTCGTTGGACTGAAACAGCTTCGCGAGCCGTCCCCGCGCGGTCACGGAGCCGAACAGGTAGGGTTGATTGGGGATGCGGTCGCCTTCGGCCAAAGCATCGGTACCCGAAGAACTGACGTTGCGGGCGTCTAGGTAGGTGAGGCTGCCGCTGAGGCTGAGGTAGCGGCCCGGCGAAACCCAGCCGCTGGCCACCTCCACGCCGGCGTTTCGGACCGAGCTGACGTTGGACCAGCGAAACAAGATCGACCGGCTCTCTAGCCGAATCAGGTTGCTCACACTGCGCAGGAAGCCGTTCAGCTCGCCCCGCAGCGTGCCGAGCCGACCTGCCCACGGGCGCAAGCGCAGCCCGACGTTTGCGTTATGGCCGCTTTCGGGCACGAGACGGGTGTTGGGCTCGACCAGGCCCGGGGTACCGAAGTACTCGGCCAAGGTCGGCAGCCGATACGCGAACTCGTAGGACGCTTCGATGTCTAGCGGTCCGGCCAGCCGATAGCGCGCGACCAGCCCGGCCCCGTAGTTGTTCGTCCCGAGCTCGTCGGTGCCGACTAACTGACCGCCGTCGATGACGTCGGTGCGCCCGTCTTGGCCGTAATACTTGGCGAACAGCGAAGTCTCGAGGTCGTCGCCGAAGGCGGTCAGCTCATACTCGAGCCCGACCACGACGGTGGTCAAAGACCGCTCCGCCTCGTTGGGGTCGATCGCGTCGCCGGGGAGCTCGACCCGCTGCTCGCCGTTGACGAAGGCAAAGGTTGGGGCCACCGACAGTCGTACGACGTGGCCGTCGGCCACGGTCAGCTCCGCCGAGGTGCGAAGGTAGATGTTGTCGGAGATCTGGGTTGCGTCGGTGGGCGGGCCGAGCTCGCCTGGGACTTCGCGCAGCGCCGGACCGCAGTCTCCGAGCCAGCTATAGATGCAGGTGGACACGTCGACCACGTCGCCGGTGATGCGGGTGTAGCCGACGGTGCCGAAGAAACGGGCCACGTTACCGATCGGGACGTCGAATCGAAGCGCGGCCCCCAGTGATTGGCCACTTCGCTCCGCCTCGCCGACTGCGAGGGCGCTGAAGCCGCTCGGGCCCTGCTGTAGCTCTTTGGTGGCTCCGGTCGCAAAGACTCTCAGCGACAGGGATCCAACGTGGGGATTATCGAACCAACCCGCCTCTATCGAACCGCCGTAAGACAGGTAACCATCGTGGAAGCGGCGAACAGACTCCTGAGTAACGGCGCCGCTGACCGGCTCGATCAGGGTCTGGACGCTCGAAAAATCGTTGTCCGAGACATCGAAGAACGCAGCGGCGCGAACGAAGAGTCCGCCATCAGCTACCGGCACCGAGGCCGAGGCGCTGACGCGATGGGTGCCGAAGGATCCGACAAGGTACGTTGCGTCTACCTCGGCGGTGACGATGTCGCCGTCGCTGCGAAGCTCGATCGCGCCCCCGAGCGCGTCGGCGCCGAGGCGGGCGGGTACGACGCCGCGGTAGACGATGACGTCGTCGATCAGGCCGGTCGGCACATTGGCCACGCCGACCGCGAGGCCGGCCAGCTCCAAAGGCACGCCATCGAGAAAGAACCGCACCTGGTTACCGGAGAGACCATTGAGGCTGACCCGGGCCGCGGAACCGAGCCCTCCGGTGCGCCGCACGATGATGCCCTGCTGACGGTTGAGGATCTGGCCAAGGTCCGCGGCCTCCAGCTCGAACTCCTGCAGCGAGATCTGGGAGCCCGACTCGATCGGGAGCCGCGACCTCTGACGCGAGCCTTCGACGGTGACGGTCTCGATGTCCTCCGGCGGCGGCGCTGTGGTCGCGGTTTCGCTGTATTCTGTCGTTCGCGCCGCCGTAGGGTTGCTCCCGAGCTCGATCGACGGTGCCGCAGCCGCCGGTCGAGCGGCGACCACCCCGATGACGATGGCGAGAGCAGTACCCTGCACACGCAGCGGTACTGAGAAAGATTCTCACTTGCAAGAATTTTCGCGCGCTGTTAGCTGACGGCGCTGAAACGTGAGGACAGCGCCTTTTCGGTCCCACAGAGCGCTCGGGAAGGAAGGCAGATGTCGGATGTTGTCCCGCGGCGAGAAGCCCAGACCGCAAAAAAGGAGAGGCAATCGATGATCCAGCAGCTTACGCAACTCGTATTGACGGCATTGGTATTCGCCGCTGCGCCAGCCACCGCATCTACCCCCAACGCTTCAGCGGCCATAGACGCTGTGTACCGCGCCCTAGACCTGGATCGCGATCGCGCAATCTCCATCCCTCAAGTGCTCGACGCGCTGGGCTTGCGAGCGGACATCGTCAGCCCTCGGATAATGCAGATCCTGTCGTTGTTCGATGGCGATAGCGACGGCCAGATTACTCGCGCCGAGTTCGTCAAAGGCCACGAGAAGTTCGCCCGGCAGCAAACCGCCCGCGTCATGGGGACCGATGGCGACGGCAATCAAAAACTGAGCCTGAAGGAGTATGCGCTCGGCATGCCCGACCCCAAAGGTCACAAGCTCAAGTCGGGTTACACCGAGCGCCAGGTCGCTGGGTTCAACGCATTCGATGTAGACAAGGACGGCTTCGTGACCGCGGCTGAGGTCGAGAACCACATCGTGGCGGATATGGTCGATCACTACGACGGCATCACGCTTGGGCATCGACTCTTCGCGCTGGACGCCGACGGCAATCGCGCGCTCAGCGTAGCGGAGCTTCAGAGACTCTACGGTGCGAAAGCTCCGTCTTTGGCGCAAGCTGCCAAGCTGCTGACCAAGCTGGGAGGTAAGGCGGGGACGCTGACTCGCCAGCGGGCGATCGCTGGCTTCGAGCGGCTCAGCACCACCGAGCGGGATGAGCTGAAGCTGCGACTCGACCGCCGCGAAGTGAGTCAGCAGATCGCCGCTGCCGTACAGCAGCTGTACGCCGTCTCGGATGTCGACGGGGACGCTGAGCTGACCCTCGCTGAGCTCGCGTCGATGTACGGCCAGGACGCGCTAAAGGAAGGGCAACTCCAGCTGATCCTCTCCTTCGACGCCAACAAAGATCGACGGCTCAACCGGGCCGAGATCCTCGAGGGTCTGCGAAAGTTCGCCGACGCCCGAATGGTCACCCGATCGATGGCGCTCGACGTCAATGCGGACGGCAAGCTCACCATGCAGGAGTACGCCCTCGGCTTCCCGGATCCTAAATCTCCGAAGAACGACGACGGCTACACCAAGGCTCAGATTGCCGGTTTCGCCGCCAACGACGTTAACGGCGACGACAAAGTCACTCGACTCGAGCTCGAGGTGGTCGCCAGCCGCAACATCACTATGATTCTGCGATCGACGGCGACGGCGGCGGCGGCGTTTCGCTTCGATGCCAACAAAGATCGAGTGCTGAACCGAGAAGAGTTCAAGGCGGCGTTCGCGGGGTGGGTGAAACGTCAGCCAGCCACGGACCTCGACGGTCGATACGCCAGCTGGAGCTCGTCGATTGACAAGGCCGATGCGCTTACCTGGACCGAGCTGGAGCGTGCACTACAGCGGCTTATGCGGGACGAGCCGCGAGCCTTTGACATCGTCGTGGCGCTTGCCAAGTGAGCGGTCTGGCTAGCTCAGCTCGAGGCTAGAGCCGGTCCGCATAGAGCGCCACTCCCGGAGGAGAGATCTTCGGGATGGGTGCCGCGCCGGCGAGCTCAAACAGCGTCGTGCTCGCCACATCGCCGGAGAGGACGGCGATGTGCGCTTGCCATCGATATTGAGGAAGCCGACGAGGTCGGGTGCGGGTTCAGGCGCTGCTGACTCTCACTTCCGATCATGCGGTGTGAAGCCGTATTCCGCCGCGGTCTTTCCAGGACGTCAGTGGCGGGTAGCGTTTCCATCGCGGTGGGAGGCCGCAAAGGTGAGCCCGGAGGAAAAGGCTTCGAGACTTGCTCGCCGCAGAGGAACGAACAGTTTGCACGATTCGGCGCATGATCGCTTCACGTGTCCGATGGCCGAGTGGCCCACCTTGTTGATCGGACATAGAACGACGTCCGCCCTCGCACACAGGCGCGGCAGGGTTCTAATGTTGTCCTCGATGCCGCCGTCGTGGTGCAACAGGCGCGCGTTGGCCGCTACGCTCACCCGCTTCAAGTGAGGCAGGAGATTCTTTTCGCCGCCGACGTAGAGCACCGTACACCCCTCCAGATCGCAGACGAACGGTTCCTGGAGGTCTTCAAAGATGTCCTCAACAGCGGGTGAGGGCGGCGCTTGGGTAGGCGGGGCTGCGGGCGTTGCCGTGTCCGCTTTGGCGTTCTCGTGGGCTCGAAGCTGGTTTCGAAGCTCGGCGATTGTGTCTTTCGCGTAGCGGAGATGACGCTCAGACCGGGCGAGGGCACGAATGCGATGAAAGCGCTCCTCTTCCAGGGTTCGGACTCGCTCCAAGTCGCCGGCCTCCGCGGCCGAACGCCAGGTCTGCGTCTGTTGACGCTGCTCATTGAGCGCCCGCTCTTGTTCCGCGAGTGCCTCTTCGAGCTCACGAACCTTCGCGCGATACGTGCGCTCGGTCTGGGCGAGCTGTGCTCGGACCTTGTGGAGCTCTGTCTCCAAGTCGTCGAACTTCTTGAGACGGTCGCGCGAGCTCCCGCCCACCTGATGAGACAGCATATGGACCACGCCAAAGCTCTCCTTAATGAGCTCTTGGTCGCTGGCCGGATGGTGGACGACGGCCCAGAACGCCGACGCGAGGTCGTTCGATTCGACGTCGGCGTTCCACTGGGCCCGCACTTCTTCGGCGGTTGTTAGCTTGCGGTAGACCGCCCACTTCCGCTGATGAGCCCGCTCCAGAGCCTTATCAAGAAGCCTGGAGACAATTCCATCGCGTCGAGCGAGATCGACGGCCGAGCAATGCACCTCGTAGTCGGATGCGCCTCCGAGGTTGGGCACCCCGGCCTTGCGCAGGATCTTTCGGGTGGCCTTTAACGAAAGACACGTGCCGAGGACGGCGCAATGGTGAAGACAATGGACCTCCCAGAGGCGCCGCCGAGACTTGCGGGAACTGGAGACCGGTTTGCAATCGGAGTCGGAGGTTGGGGAACACATGTCTGCGAATGATATTGAGAGTCGTTCTCAAATATCAATAGCCAGAGAGGGTAAACTGCCGAGCGGTCGACGGACGGCTCGGCGCGGGACGGCCGTTGCGGACGGGGCAGGGGTGGGGTTGCTCCATCCGACCGTGCAGGGCCGCGGCATTCCGCGGCTTCCAGCTGGGCCGCAGAAGATCGGTATCGGTTGCCGTCCGGCCGTAAGATTCGGGATCAGCGGATCCGTCGGTCCGAAGGGTTTGCCAGCAGCGTCGGGCGAGCGACGGCGAGGACGCATGACTGCGCCCTCGGCCTCCGCGCCGTCGATCAGGAAACGATCAGCTTCCCGTTCATCTGCTGCCAGTGTCCCGGGAAGGTGCACAGGTAGGCGTACTCGCCAGGCGCGGGCGCGGTGAACGTAATGGTATCCGACTCACCCCCGCCGACGACCTTGGTATGCGCGATAACCTTGTCCTTCATGTTAGCAGGGATGTACTCGGTCGCGGCGGCAGCCATGGCGGTCATCGCGAACTGGTTCATGTCCGTGCCTTGCGCGAGCAGCACGAAGTTATGGCCCATCGCCGCCTTAGGCAGCTTTCCGGTGTGTTTGATGGTGAGCTCGACCGTGGCCCCGGTCGCGACCTCGATCTTCGTTTGGCTGTAGACGATCTGGTCGCCGACCTCGAGCACCACCTCGGCCTTGCCGCCACCTGGGCTCGGCGCCGCCGCGGGTTTCTTCTCCGGCGCAGCCGCCGGGGGCTCCGTCTTCTCTGAAGGCGGCGCCTTCTTCTTCGGCACCCCCTTGCTGCCGCTGTCGCACCCGGTCAGGACCCATGATCCCACCCCGAAAGTCATAAAGCCGATGGCCGTCCGTCTGTTTACTGGTCGCATCATAGTCGAGAATGATTCCTACTCTCGACCTCTCGTCAATGTTGACAGTGAGAATGATTCTCAATTCTGATAGCGGTATGACGATTTGGGGCGGTGTCTGCCTCGTTGCGCAGTGGAGTCTGGTTGGCGCCGCCGGATCCTCGACCGTGAGCGCCCCAATCCCGACGTCGGCTTCCGGACTCGACGAGCCGTCGGCCATCGAAGAGATCGTTGTCACCGGCGCCCGGAGAGAGGTCCGCGTCAGCGAAGCGGTGGTCGGCGTGGAGGTCCTTTCTCGGGAAGCGATCGAAGCATCGGGGGCTGAAGACCTGGCCGAGCTACTAGAGGGTCAACCCGGGCTACAAATCGAACGGACCTTCGCGGGGGCGTCGATCCGAATCCACGGGTTGGACCCCGAGCACACCCTGGTCCTCATTGATGGATTGCGGGTGAACGGGCGGATCAACGGCGTCATCGATCTGCAGCGGATCACCGCCGAACGCATCGAACGGGTGGAGATCGTCAAGGGGGCCGCGAGTGCGCTGTACGGCAGCGATGCGCTGGCGGGCGTGGTCAACATCATTACCCGCGCGGGCCGAGAGCCGTTCAGCGCGACCGTTCACGGCGCGTTTGGAAGCCTGTCCGCCACGACGGAGCCCTTCGCCGCGGATCAGAGCAGTACTGTAGATGCTTCGGCTCGGGTCGCGGCGCGGGGCAAGAAGTGGGAAGGCAGCCTTACGGGCGGGTTTCATCGACAGGATGCTTTCGACCTCAGCCCTCAAGATGCAGCGACGTCCGGCAGCGAGCTGACGTCCTACACCCTCGAGGCGCGAGGGGTTCTTCGTTTCTCGGACCGCGTTTCCGTCGCGACGCGGCTCGACTACTTCGAGCGGCGCCTGGCCGGCATCGACCTTGGTCCGGAGCTCCCCGAGGTCAACGACAACCCGTTCGTCACTGACGCCAGCCAGGCGGTCTATGACCGCAGGAACGAACAGCGCACCTTCTCCGCGTCGGTTCAGCCCCAGGTGGAGCTGTCGCAGCAACATGACCTGCAGTTTGGGTTGCAGTTCAGCCGCTATGACGACGTGTTCGAGCTGGATCAGCGAAATCAGGACCGTCTGGATTCCCGACAGGACACTACGGACGACCTTGTTCAGCTCACCGCTCAGTACGTCGGGCAGGTCTTCGAGGATCATCTCTTCACCGCCGGAATGGAGAGCCAATACGAGCGGCTGACCACAGATCGCATCCTGAGCGGGGAGGCCGACCGCGGACGAGTATCCCTTTACCTTCAAGACGAGTGGAGGCCGATCGACGGGCTCGCTGTCGTTCCCGGGGTTCGGCTCGACGTCGACACCCAGTTCGGGACCTTTCCGACCCCGAAGCTCGCGGTCCGGTACGACCTGACGTCGGACATCGTGCTGCGGGGAAGTTACGGCTTCGGTTTTCGCGCCCCCGGCTTTCGCGATCTGTATCTGGACTTCGAGAACCGAAGCGCCGGCTATCGAGTGCTCGGCAATCCGGACCTCGAGCCGGAGACCAGCCGAAGCCTGACTTTCGCGTTCGAGGCGTCGGTCATCCCCAACACCGTGGTTAGGGCCGAATTCTATCGAAACGACGTCAGCAACCTGATCGCGTTCTTGTCCGAGCCCGAGGTTGTCGCCGGCCAGCCGCAACAGTTCACCAACGGCAACATCGAAGCGGCGGTCACCCAGGGCGTGGAGACGTCCGTCGTCGTCCAGTGGCTGTCGTTTCTTCGCACCGACGTCTCGTACACGTATCTGGACGCGAGGGACGACGAAAACGATCGGTTCCTCGAGGCTCGCGCGCGCCATCGGCTGACGTTCAACCTGCGGGCCTTCAGCCGACAGCTCGGCCTGCATGGCTGGGTTCGCGGGACATACGTGGGCGAGCGCCCGTTCTACAGTGCCGATCCTGACGACCCCGACACCACCTTAACGACGCTCGCCGACGCCTACGTGACGATCGACGCGAGAGTCTCGCAAGACATCGGCGAACACTTCACCGTCTTCGTGGGTGTCGACAACCTGCTCAACGCCGGGGATCCTCAATTCCTCGCCATCCCTCCGTTTGGTCTCTACGGCGGGCTAAATGCCCGTCTCTAACCGAGGTAACTCATGAACGAACGTATGATGAGAACTCTGATCATCGCCCTAATCGGGTCCGTCGGCGTCCTGTCGGCGTGCAGCAGCTCCGACGATTCAGGCTCCGACGACAACCCCGGTCAGTCGGCGAGCAGGATCACGACGCTCGACGAAGGCGGCGGGGTCTTCGCCAGTCAGGTTGACGCCACCGACGCGGACGAATGGGTGTACATGGATCTCGCGACCCGGGCCCAGGTCGACCCGGGCGCTGACCCGACCGACTCGGCGACGTGGGACATCGCATTTCGTCGGTCTAACATAAAGGTCAATGGGGGCTATAGCGGTACGGGCGGAGTCGAAGTGACGGTCATTGCGACTGACGACTTCACCTCCGTCATCGCGGCGCCGGTCACCACCTACGAAACGGACGAGCAGCAAGCAGACGCGGAACCCGATCAGCCGGACTTCATTCAAGACGACAATACGGATTTTGTATTCGGGCGCGGCCACCCGGTCTCGTCGACCGGGTGGTTTAACTACGACTTCACCACCCACGTCTTGTCGGCGGCCGAAGTGGTGTATGCGGTTCGGGGTCGCGATGGCGACTATTACAAAGTTCGCTTCCTCGACTACTACGACCAAGCGGGCACCAGCGGCTTTCCGACGATTCGCCACGCGCGGATCGACCCGCCCGACCCGGCGACGTCGGGATTCGAGCTCGATGCATCGGACCGGCAGACGCCCATCTACTTCGACCTCGAGACGGCTTCGGTAGTTACCGTCGCCGACCCGACTACGTCGACCGAATGGGACCTGCAGATTCTCCGGACCTCGTTCGCGACCAACTCCGGCGAGAGCGGGCCTGGGCTCGGCGGCGCTCAGTGGGGCGTCGAAGCGACGTACTTCTCCGAGGTTGACTCGTCGCCGATCGGCTTCGTCGTCGATGAGCGAGTGCCGCCGCCGGGGCCACCTGTACCGCCGGAGCAGTGGATTCCGGGGAACGCTTCCTTGGGTGAGTGGTTCAACTATGACGAAGCCACGATGACCGTCAGCCCCAAGGCCGGCTTCTTCATCCTGCGCGGCGCCGATGGTGACTCATTTTATAAGCTCA
This sequence comes from Myxococcota bacterium, assembly GCA_028289325.1. Taxonomy (GTDB): domain Bacteria; phylum Myxococcota; class Kuafuiibacteriia; order Kuafuiibacteriales; family Kuafuiibacteriaceae; genus JANQQN01. The sequence continues at coordinate 14,136 of JANQQN010000433.1, forward strand.
AGATCTTTGTCTACGAAGATGGGGTCTATCGAATCGACGTCGGTCCCCTGAGCGCAGATCCTGCGCCGCGAACGTTTACTGTTGATGCGAATGAAGCCGAGGCCTGGACCTACGTCGACCTGAGGCGAGGGGAAGTGGTAGCAGAGACCGCGTCGACCAGTGCGGGCTGGGATGTAGCCTTCAGTCGAACTCGAGTTCGAACCAACTCGGGTACCAGCGGTCCTGGCCAAGGCGGAGCGGTAGACGTCGGCAGCGATGATTTCGCGGCGCTCACTGAAGCACCGGACGCCGGCTACCAAGCGGACGAGATGGTCACCCAAGGGCGACCGGGGGAGGCGCCGTACTCGGGGAACGCGGCCCTCGGCGCATGGTTTGACTACGACTCGAGCACCAATACGGTGTCGCCCAGAGCTACGGTGTTCGCGGTTCGCCTCGCCGACGGCACCTACGCGAAGCTGAGATTCGATGACTACGACGACGGTACCTATACGCTCACGTACGCGTATGCAGGTGCCGTAGGGGCAGTGTTCCCATGATCGCTCTTGGTCGTCACGCATTGACGAGGGCGGCGCTCGTCCTTTGTGCGATGAGCGCGCCTCGCGTAGCGCAGGCCGATTCAGGGTCTTCGGAGCGGATCGTGAGTCTTGGCGCCGCGGTCACCGAGACGGTGTCGGCCTTGGGGGCGGCCGACAGGCTGGTCGGGATTGACGCGACGTCTCGGGGTATCGTTGACCGCGAGAATGTGAAGCTCCTCGGCTTTTACAAGCGAATCACCGCTGAGGGCGTACTCTCGCTCAACGCGGACCTGGTGCTCGCCACTCATGACGCAGGCTTTCCGGCCACGTTCGAGCAGCTCAAGCAGGTAGGTGTTCGGGTCATTCGCCTGCCGAGGCTCAATTCCGCCGCGGCGGCGATCAGCCAGGTCGAGATTGTTGCCAAGGCCGTTGGTCGCGTCGAGCAAGGGCAGCGTCTAGTCGAGGAGATTCGTGCGACCCTGGCTCGGCTGGCGGCGGATCGAAAGGCGAGCTCGGCCGCGCCGAAGATGCTGTTCATCTACGCGCGGGGCGCGGGTGCTCTGCTCGTCGGTGGGCGTGACACGACGGCGGACGCGATGATCTCGCTCATTGGCGGCGCCAACGTTGCGGCCGGGGTGCAAGGGTTCAAGCCTCTATCGCCCGAGTACTTGCTCGCCAACCCGCCTCAGGTCCTGCTCATGGCGACTCATGGCTACGAAGCGCTCGGGAAGATGTCTGGTTTGAAGGCCCATCCTGTGCTGTCCAAGACGCCAGCGGTTCGCAACGATGCGGTGATCGTTCGCGATGCCGTGCAGCTGTTGAGCTTCGGGCCCAAGTTCGCGGACCGGGCAGCGACGCTGGCCGCGTTGGTGAAAGAACACACGAAGCGCGGACAGTAGATGCAGGATACGCAGATCATCGCGCCCTCCCGGATCACGGCCGGGATGAGCTTTCGGCGGGGGCTTATGCTGACGGCGTTCATCGCCGCCGTAACGACGACGATCGCCGCCGGTCTGACCGTCGGCGCGGTGGCCATTCCGCTGCCGCGGGCGGCCGCGATCCTCGCCGGCGCCGTTGTCGGCGAGATCGACTCGGCGGATATGTTGACGGTCATTCTCCTCGAGATTCGCGTGCCTCGCCTTCTCATCGGCATCATGGTCGGGTCGGCGCTCGCCGTCGCCGGGGTGCTTATGCAAGGCATCTTTCGCAACGCGCTCGCGGACCCGAGTCTGGTCGGTGTTTCGAGCGGTGCTTCGTTGGGCGCGGCGATGATGATCGTGGCCAAGAACACCGTTGCCGGAGGAACCTCGATGGGGCCGTGGCTGGTCGCGGTGGCGGCGTCCACCGGTGGCGTCACTGCGCCCGCCGTTGTGTACCGGCTCGCGATGCGGCGGCATGAAACTCGGGTCACAACGATGCTGCTCGCTGGTATCGCGATCAACGCGATCGCGTCGGCAGGCGTCGGCTTTTTGCAGGCCATCGCCGACGACGACGAGCTGCGAGACCTGACGTTTTGGTTGCTGGGGAGCCTCAGTGGCGCGACGTGGGCCTCGGTTGGCGTTCTCACGCCGTTCGTACTGGCTCTTGCCCTTGCCTTACCTTGGTTGGCCGCTTCGCTCGACGGGTTGCTGCTCGGAGAGGCTGAGGCGGCCCACGTTGGTGTCTCCGTTGAGCGCGTGAAGAGAGCGGCGGTCGTTCTCGCGGCCGCCGCCGTCGGGGCGGCGGTCGCCGTTTCGGGGGTGATCTTCTTCGTAGGGCTGGTCGTACCTCACCTCTTTCGCCTCCTGGCCGGTCCGAATCACGGTCGGCTCTTACCGGGCGCGGCGATGGTCGGGGCGATGCTCGTAGTGCTCGCGGACGTGGTTGCTCGGACGGTCATCGCGCCGGCCGAGCTCCCGATCGGGATCATGACGGCGTTTCTCGGTGCCCCGTTTTTCCTTGTTCTGCTCACCCGGGACAACGACGGCCTCTGATGCTGACACTAAAGGATGTGAGCGTTCGGTTCGGCCGGCGTGAGGTGCTTCGACAGGTCACGCTCGACGTGCGACAAGGGAGCGTCCTGGCCATCGTGGGCGAAAACGGCGCCGGCAAGTCGACGGCCTTGCGGGTGCTGGCTGGCGAGCTTACGCCGACGTCGGGTGACGCGAGCCTTGACGGTCTTCCGCTGAGACGATGGTCGGCGGCGGAGGCCGCCCGCCGGCGGGCCGTCGTCCCCCAACACGCACACCTCACTTTCTCCTTTCAGGTGCTGGACGTCGTGCTCCTCGGGCGCTTTGCCCATCATCGAGGCCGACCCGGCCCCGACGATGAGCGCTATGCGAGGTCTGCCCTCCGCCAAGTGGGCCTCCATGGGTTCGAAGAACGACGGTACACGCAGCTATCCGGCGGCGAGCGTCAGCGGGTGCATGTCGCTCGTACCTTGGCTCAGCTGAGCGGCTCGTCTTCGCCGCGCTACTGGCTGCTCGATGAACCGACCGCGTCGCTCGATATTGCCCATCGGCATACGGTGCTTCGGCTTGCCGGTCGCCTTGCGCACGATGATGCGGTTGGCGTTGCGGTGGTATTGCACGACCTTAACCTGGCCGCGCGTTATGCCGACCGCGTCGCGGTCATGAAGGACGGGAAGATCCTCCAGACGGGACCGGTCGAGCTGCTCACCGACGCCTCCCTCGTCGAGACAGCGTTCGGCGTTCCTGTCCGCTACGCGTCGGTTCCGGGCCGCGCGTTGCCTCTCATGTTCGCGGAGCCGAGCTCCGCGGCCGACTCAAATCCCGTGAACCAGGAGACGACAAATGACCTCTGAGATGGACTTAGTAAACGCCGAGGCGGTCGCGCTGTTGCGCCGTCAGCGGTTTGGAACCCTCTCGACCGCCTCTGCCCGCCACGAGCAGTGGCCGTTCGCGTCGATCATGCCCTATGGATTCCTACCCGACGGGGCGCCCGTCATTTACGTGGCGGGGATCGCAGAGCATACCGCCAACCTCAAGGCGAACCCGCGGGCGTCGCTGTTCGTCCATCCTGACATCCCGGCCGGTGACGACGCACAGGTTCACGCGCGCCTGACCTTGATGGTCGAGGCGCGGCCCATCGCCAAGGACGACGCTGACGACGCGTGGGCTCGGTACGTGTGTCGTCTGCCCGAGGCTCAAGGGTACGTTAAGGCGCACGATTTTGAGCTTTGGCGTCTAGCGCCTATCCGGGCTCGATACATCGGCGGTTTCGGCCGGATCTATTGGTTGGAGCGCACCGCGTTTGTAGTGAATCCTGCCCACGATGCGCTGGCTCCAGAGGCGGCCGGTATTATTGAGCACATGAATGACGATCATCGAGATGCCATGGCGCTGTTGTGCGAGGTTCACTTCAAGGATACTCCAGAACGGGTCGAGATGGTCGGTGTGGATCAGTTTGGGTTCGACGTGGTGACCGAGCGTCACCGGCGAAGGTTCGAGTTCTCGGTCCCCGCTGAACCTGCGTCGGTCCGGCAGCTGATGGTGGAGTTGGTTCACGCCGCGAGGGCCGGGAAGGCCGAGCCGGTCGCGTGAAGGCCCTCCCGCGGCAACTGGCCGCGCGTCCTGGTCCCGACCAGCCCCATCGTTCGCGAGAACGTTCGGCGATCGGCTTGTGGGCGCTCCCTCGGAGGGGTTCGTCCTGTGTGGGGGTCAGAACGACCGCAGCCCCGCGGCAGGACGTACTTCATGATCTGTTCGGAAGTGCTTTTCATTACATGATTCTTGACTCATCGAGGTGCCGCGGATTTTCTCGATAAGCGGGTCCGTGAGGCAGCCGGGGTCAACACCGAAGCGCTTGCGAGGTGTCGACCGGCGATTGATCGCCCTCGAGTTCCCATGAGGCTCCAGACTGATGAATATGGCATCGGCAGACGGTCGTGGAGCTCATGCTGAGACCGTCCATGACTTGGCAGAATCATGGTCGCCCCTTCGGGACAGACGCTTTTGGGGCCTGCAGCTGATTGGATGGGGTGTCGCGCACTACGTTTGTTTTGGCGACCGGGTCGTTATCTCCGTCGCCCTTGGTATGCCGGCGGACCAGGTCGTTATCGTGACGCTGCTGAGCTTCACGACGACCGTCTTATGTTCTGCTGCGCTCGCTTGGCTGTTCGTGCGGGTGCCGAGCCGACGCGATTTCACCAAGGATGCTGCAAACCTCGTGCGACTGACGGCGCTGGCCATCGGCGCTTCCCTGCCTTGCTCCCTGACCGTTCGCGTTGCGTTGGCCCACTTCGGCTGGCCAGCCCGGTACGGACCCGAAGGTCCGCCGATTCTACTCACGGTCGAGTTTGCTGCGCTGATGCTGAGCTGGAGCGCGATCTTCTTCGTATTTGTCCTCAATCATCGGCTCCAGCGAACCCGCGAGCGAATGCTGATCAGCGAGAGCTTGGCCCAGCAGGCCCAGCTACACGCCCTGCGTGCCCGCATCCATCCGCACTTTCTATTCAACGCGCTCAATTCGGTCATCGGACTGGTCCCGCATGATCAAGACCGCGCTCAGCAGATGCTTCGCGACGTATCGGAGCTTCTGCGCCGGTCGCTGGCCGCGACCCATCGGGAAGGTACGACGCTGCAGGAGGAGCTCGAATTTGTGGAGAGCTACCTGCGTTGCGAAGAGACACGGTTTGGGAAACGACTCCGCAGTCGGGTCGATGTTCCCGTTGAGCTTCGGTCTTTGCCGGTGCCGAGTATGCTGCTCCAGCCCGTCGTTGAGAACGCGGTCAAGCACGGCATGGCCGGTTCACGGCGCCTTCAGGTCGAGATTGTGGGTTGCGTGGACGGCGGCTCCCTCATCCTGGAGGTGCGAAACACCGGTCGGCTTCGGCCTATCAACGGCCGAGTCGACCCTGCGCTTGGGGAGGCTCCGATGGCCGATGAAGCAAGGCCAGCAAAGAATGCGCCGCGGCAACCGACGGCGAGCGGGACAGGACTGTCGCTGGTTCGAGACCGCCTGACCGCCGGCTACCCGGAGACCGGCCACTTCGCGCTACTCGAAGAGGCGGGTTGGGTTGTTGCACGGATGACTTATGATCCCAACGAGCGGGCGGTCGTGGATGACGGCAGCCATGCCGCACTGAGGCTCGTCGGATGACGCTAAGGACGCTGATCGTCGACGACGAGGAGTTGGCGCGCCGAGCGCTGATCGACCTGCTTGGTAGCCGGTCTGACGTTACGATCGTAGGCCAAGCCGATTCACTGCAAACGGCCGTCGCTGCCATTCAGTTCCACGCGCCCGACGTTGTCTTCCTGGACGTGACGTTGAGCGACGGAGATGCCTTCGAACTCTTTTCCCGCGTGAATGTCGATGCCCAGGTCGTTTTCTTGACGGCTTCGGAGGCCCACGCTCTTCGCGCTTTCGAGGTCAATGCGCTCGACTACCTGCTGAAGCCAACCCAGCCCCGTCATCTCGACCGGGCGATCGCACGGGCGAAAACACGGACGTTGTCGACGCCGAGCGCCGCTATTCCCGTGCGCATGACCATGCAGGATACTGTCTGCCTGAGAGAGGCCAGGCGCACTACGTTTTGCCGAGTGGGCGATATCGTGTTCATTCGCTCGGCGGACGACTATACGGAAGTCCATCTGACGAACGGGTGCATAGGGCTCGTTCACCGGACCCTGCGAGACTGGGCGACCCGGCTGCCCGATACCTTCGCGCAGTGTCATCGCTCGACCCTCGTCAACCTCGTATACCTGCAGGCATTTGAACCGCAAGGCCGGGGTACGGCGCAAGTCCGCCTGCATACGGTGAGAGCCCCTCTATCCGTAAGTCGGCGTTTTGCCTCTTCGTTTAAAGAAAAGGTGGCCGCGTTCGCTCATTAGTCGGCTTCAGACCGCCGACTTCCGTAACTCATTATCGAATGCGAACAATCGTTCGAATGAATCCCGACGTTTGGGTCAAGCGCTCGAACGAGCCCTCGACCACCCCGAAGAGATCGGAGACCACATCGGGTCCGCGGTCCGTGATGTCCGCCGGGCTCAGCAAGAACTGCCCGTCCACGACGACGGGGAAGCCAAAGAGATTCGTGTCTTCGAAGCCGCTGACCCGCGAACCCTGCCAATCGGATGTTGAGCCAATATAGGGTCTGAAGAAGGTTCCGGGCCCGCCGAAGTAGAATCCAGGATTTTCGACGTCGGCGATGGGTGCCCGGTTCTCGTCGCGAAAGATGGCAAAGAACTGATCGCCAGAGACGATGAGTGACGCCAGATCGCCAAAACCCTCCGGTGTCATGGTGGTTGCATCGATTCGCCAGGTCTGGTCGAAGCTGGTCTCGCCGGCTCGGATTCGAAGTAGGCAGCCTGTGCCCGCGTTCGGAACCGAGTAATGAGTAGCGAACCCGCTAAAGGCGTCGCCGACGTATATGTAGTCGCCTGAGATGGGGTCGACGACGCCGCGTTGGCTGTACGGACACCGGCTATCGAACGGAACACCGACGACCTCTTGGCTTTCGACAGACACGACGATGGCTCGAGCTCCATGGGATGCCTCCAAGGTCGCGAAATCGAGGTCCGTTAACGGGACGATCAGATGCTGGCCGTCGGACGAAAGGCTAGCCTGGCCGGCTCCCGGCGCATCCCCGAGCCCCGACTCCGGAAAAGCCGTCGTGCCCACGACCTCGAGACTCGTCGGGTTCCACCAAATGAACTGGCGTGTTGGTCCATCGACGAGCACCGCGAGCGACTCCGATATGAAGACGACATTCCCGGAGTAGGCCTGGATGCCGGTGTTCGACATCGTAAAGCGATCTTCCTCGACGATGCTTCGGTCCTGATTGACGCCGAATCGTGTGACGACCAGGTCCTCGCTGTTGAAGGCGTAGACCTTGCCGAACGCGGTTCGCAGCCGTGATGCCCCGCCCAGCTCGAGCGCCTGGCTCAGGTCGATCTCGTCGGTCAGACTCTCCAAAACGTTGAGGTAGACGAACCGGGTGCCGTCTGGGGTCTGGGTTTCAACCTGCACCAGGTACGCCGAGCTCAGGCCAGTCCCGCCATCACCGTCTGATCCGTCATCGCTGCATGCACCCAGGATGAATGCGGAGATTACAAGCAGGACCATCTTCAGGGACAGTCGTGGCCAAGATAACACGTCTGAAGTCTTCATCGCCGGCTCCCTCGCTGTTCTCCGCGTACCGTCGACCGGTGCCGGGCAGCGATGGCTAGCGGATAGGACGCGTTTGTCGCGGATCGACACCCAAATTCGGTCAACGGTATCAACGGTGCGGCGAACGGTTGTCAGTTTTGCCTTCGCTATCGAAGTCGCACGACCGCGAGTGATCGAGGGGCAGGTCCAGTGATGTCCGGTCATCGCGTGCATCGCGGTCCCTGTGCCCGGGTGCTGCCTGTTCAACCTTGGTCGCGGTCGGCGTCTCCGCCCGTCTTCTCAGGAGCGGGCGCCGGACCGACGTCAGGCGATGCGCTTGCGAAGCCCGCTGGCGAGGCGGCGGCTGACGGGGAGGTACAAGGAGCTACGGCGCATACGGAGCTGCAAGCGACCATCCCGGGACACGAGGCCATCGGCTTCGTCCAGGTTGGCAAGGAACGAGCGATGGATGCGGGCGAAGCAGGACGGCAGGCGCTCTTGCCAACTCTCGAGCGACTCCTTGACTCGAACCTGCCGGCCGTCCGCAAGATGGACCTCGGAGTAGTCGCCGTCGGCCCGCAAGAAGCAGATCTCTCGAGCCCGAGCCAGGAAGACGTCTTTCCTCGCGTGAAGCGAAATACGGACCTCCCTCGAGTTCTGCTCATCGCGGCGTCGATGAACGCGGGTCAGCGCGCGGTCCAAGTGCTCACGAAGCACCGGCTTCAGCAAGTAGTCGATGGCGTCCACGCCGAAGGCTCGGACGGCATAGTTGTCATGCGCGGTGACGAAGACGACAGGCACGCGCACTTCGATGCGCGTAAACAGATCGAAGCCGTTCTCTTCAACGAGCTGCACATCGAGGAAGATTACGCCTGGAGGATCAGCGAGCGCGTCCACCGCCGCCTCGATGGACTCCGCTTCCCGGACCCGCGAGATGTCGGCGCGCTGCTTCAGCAGCGAACGGAGGGCAAGGCGCGCGAGCTGCTCGTCATCAACGACGAGCACGTCCAGCGATTCAGGTCCGTACCCCGCTCGTCGCACTTGAGCACGCACTTTATCACGCGCTCGAAGACCCGGGCTAACGCAGCCTCACGGCAGAGTAGAGAATGACAGGCGCGGAGATGGCTTCCGTCGCTGAGATGGTGTCGGTCGCGTTGGTGACATCGTAGGCCGTGCTTCCGCTGAAATCGGCCTCCGGCACTATGATCAGGGTGCGTCCGTCCACGAAGATCGAGAGAATCCGGCCGCCGCCCAGCGGCACGTCAAGGACCGGTGCGGCGGTCGTCGACACCCCGACTTCGTCGACGCGGTGAAGTCGCCAGGCGGGGGTTCCGATCAGCTGTGTGAGATCAGGATCGCTGCCAATCGGCGCTACTGTCTCATCATAGGCGGTCAGAAAGCCCGAGTTCCGAGGACCTTGGAGGAGACTGGCCGCCATCGAGCCTCCGACGAAGTCTCGCAGGTCCTGGGCGAACCCGTCATCGATGGCGCTCGAGCCGGCCCGGACCCGAACGACGCACGGCGGGGCGGCGCCTGGAAGCGCGAGGCGATGGAAGACGGCCCCCACCGCGCTAGACGCGAAGTAGGTGTCCCCCGATTCGTCGGTGAGCGCCGTTTGCACGGATCCGCAGCTGTCGACCGTGTCGACGGTGACATCATCAGTCGTCGTGTTCACGAAGACGAAGGACGTCGTCGACGCGTTGACGTCGTCAGACGTCGCGTAGCCGAAAGGCAGGACGAGCTGGCCTCCACGCCGCGAGATCCCCCCGATTCCGGTCGGCATGAGGCCCTCCGGCGTCGGGACGGTGAGGTCAATGCTTCCGATTGCCGTCATCTCGGTGGGGTTCCAGACGATGAGCTGGCCCAACGCGACGTCGACGAAGTACGCCCGCTCGGCGGAGATGAACTGCATCAGGTCCGGCTGAATGCCGCTCAATGGACCCGTCCCGAAGTTCGCGAAGCTCACGGTTTCCCCTCGAACGAGCTGGCCGACGTCATTCAACATGTACCGAGTGATGTTGGGAGCCTCCGGATCAGAAAGGAAGAGCGCCTCCCCGTTGGATGCGCAGATCGGCCGCCCGGCAAACTCGATCGCCGAATTCGGATCGAGCACGGCGTCCGAGTCGATCGACGGCAAGGTCGCCACGAGACCGGTCAGGCCGTCCGGGCCGGCGATGAAGCCACAGACTGCAAACACCGGCAGCGCGCTGTCCGTGCTTCCCATCGTATCATCGTCATCACTGCAACCGCACACCGCGATAGCAAGTCCGAGGGCGAGTCCTGTGCACCGGCAGTAGAGGTCCGCTCGCATCGATCTGCGCATGGCAGGCCCACTAACGGCGGGCGTTATTGAGAAGCAAACTCAAATATCAGCGATGGGCGCCGAGTGTCGTTAAGCGGTCGCCGTCCGTCGCCCAACGGTCACCCGCCCATCCTGTCCGCGCGGCTCGCAGCGCAGACATCCCCGCCGGAGCCAGTTTGGAAACATGATCATCTCCGTGGTACCCCGCCCTGTGCTTCAAATGCCGAAGCTCAAGGGAGGAACCAGACGCCGCCGGTGGCATTGGTTCGGGGGCCTCGCGTTCCTCGCCGTGCAGCTCGCGTCATGGCCTGTGGTGAGCCTGATATGTTTGGGACACCGGACGCTTCACGATCTCAACAACGAGCAAGCGCCATTCGAACAAGCCGTCGCGATCCTCGCTTTGTTCGCGTTGCTCGGCCTGCTCGGCTCGAGCTTGCTGGCGTGCTGCTACATCGCTCTGCCCGAATCATGGCTGTCGGGGGATAGCAGCACGCTCCGCCTCGCCGTCCTCACCCTCGGGCTCTCTGCATTCGTCACTGCTCTGTGTGTGCCCGCAATGTATGCCGCGTACGCTGGAACGACCTGGCAGAGTCCGTTCTTTGTCAGAAGCGTCCCCTATTGGTGCAGCCTGCACTTCTTCGTCTGCTTCACGACCTGGAGTGCAGTCTTCCATGGTGTTCGCTACCAGATTCGTTTCCATCGCAGTCGCCAGCAGCTCTTGCAGAGTCAGGCGCTGGCACGAGAAGCGCAGCTCGAGGCGCTCCGTCTTCAGCTGAACCCGCACTTTTTCTTCAACGCGTTGAACTCGGTCATCGGTCTGGTAGAGCTCGACCCGCCCCAGGCGCAAGAGATGCTTCGTCAGGTCGCGGCGTTGATGCGTCGGACCCTGGACCGCGCCAGCTTCGATATCGTGCGCCTCGACGAGGAAGTCGAGCTTGTTCGCCGTTATCTCCGCTGCGAGGAGTTTCGCTTCCGCGAACGGCTCCAGGTCCATATCGACGTGCCTGAGCCGCTTGCACGCACTCCAGTTCCCGGCATGCTACTTCAGCCTCTGATCGAGAACGCCATCCAACACGGTATGAAGCGCGGGTGCGTCCTGCAGATCGAGATCATCGCCCGTGCCCATACAGGCAAGGTCTGGCTGGCCGTGCGCAACAACGGAGCCCTCCGCGCGCACGCGGAAGATGATCGCCGTGACCGTACAGGCCTACGACTCGTTCGCCAGCGGCTCAGGGTTCAGTTTCCAGACACCGGCGAGTTTGAGCTGCGCGAGGATTCAGGTTGGGTCGTCGCGCAGCTCTGCTACGCCCCCGAAGAGGTCCTCAACGTCGTCGAGGGCGATGCTCGGCTTCAATCACATCGGGAGGCGGCCCGACGGGACCGGCCAGAAACGATGCCTTCGTCGGCGATCGGCTAGGCGGGTATCGCGCTTGCGGTGGTGTTAGCAGCCAGACGTCGAAGACCCCCTAGCGAAGCTTTAAAACGTCACGCACGGCACCAGGGGTCTGAATCGCGGAGGCGGGGGCCCCCGGTCCCGTCACCCGGAGCAGGGTCGTGGAGCCAAAGTCCTCGGTCGAGTCACCCTCGTACACTTCTCCGTCGACCTCGAAATACGTGACCCCCCCTGTGGCGAGGTTTGCTCGTGACACTGGCGAAGCCGTTTCGGGTTGCGAGAGATCGATCTCGAAGGTTCGCCACCCGCGTAGGCCAAAGAGCTGATTGGCCGTGGTCTCATCGGTGATCGGGAAGTTCTCGGTGTCGAGGACGCGGACGAAGATCGACGAGCCGTCGACTCGGATGATGCCCCCCGTGGGCCCGCCGGTCACATCGTTCAGCGCGATGGGCGTCGGGTCCGGATCCCGGCTACCGGCCGGGAGGCGAACCAGGCACGGAGCCGGTCCCTGCGCCGAGCTGATGCCGTGAACGCCCGCGCCCCACGGATCGCTGGCGAAGAAGATGTCGCCGTTATCCGCCGACGTCACGTGGGCGAGTCCGCCGCACGGGGCCGTTTTGCGTTCCAGTGCTTCGGTCGACGGATTAAAGAAAATGATCTGTGACAGCTCAGACACCGTCTCCTGCCGCAGGTCGGTGGCATAGGTCGCGAGGATGACCTCGTCACCGCGTCGGACTTCTTCGTTGATGGTGATGAAGGTCGGCTGGGTCGGGTCGCGAAGGTCGGAGGCGTCGATGGTGTCGGCTATCGTCATGGATTCGAGGTCGAGCTCGACGATCTGAGCTGAAAGCGGGTCGATGAGATAACCCCGGTCCGGACCATCGAAGACCATGGCCTCGGACTCCAGCTGCACGCCGAGGTCGGTCAGTAGGACTCGACCGACCTGTCGCACCACCCCATCCTCCACTCGGTACTTCCTGATCTCGGAACGCTCCCTTATCGTGGCATAGAACTCTCCGGTGCCTGCAAGGCCATGAATGAATCCGGCTCCTCCGACCTCCAAGGCATTGCTCAGATCGACGGACCCTGAATCGATGTCGTCCGTAAAGACAACGAAGAGGTTGGCTTGGAAATTGTTAGTCTCGTCAACCGTCCACAGACCGATCGCAAACTCGGCATCCCCGACCTCGATTCCTGTCTCATCGCCATCGTCCTCGCAGCCGAGTCCGAGCCCAAAGGCGAGAACACCCAGCGTCGCAACGGCGGTTCGCTTTAGCCATTGAAGGTATCGCATCTTTCGCTAGTTTCCTTTCCTAGTCGCCTCGCAATGCAGTCGTCGCCTCAAACGACGACGTCATTCGAAAGAAGAAAGCCCGCCCCGGACGCTGGACTCCGAAGAAATCGAAGGCGGCGGCGTCGGTCAGGTTTTGCCATTCAGCGGTAAGACTGAGCTCACCGAGATCATTTCGGATCCAGTACGTCAGGCCGGTTGAATGAACGAACTGGCGGTCGACGGTGGCCTTGAACACTGGACTGCCCGCGCTCTCCCAGGTGCGGAAGAACTCCTCGATGAATCTGGTGTTCCAGAACAGAGTGACCTGGTCGTCTTCGACAACGACGTCGGACAACTGCACCCGGCTGCTCGCGTTGATGAATAGATACGGCTGATTCGGGATCCGGTCACCCTCGAACAGGCCGAAGGTCCCGTCGGCGGAGGTGTTTCGGAAGTCAAAGTACGTCAGATTTGTGTCGATGACGAAGTAGTCTTCCGGTGATGTCCAGCCGACATTTACCTCCACGCCGATCGAACGAGCGCTAAACACATTATCGAAGTTGAAGAAACGGTCCGTGCCGATCAGGGTGATCAGCTGATTCGTTTCCCGGAGAAAACCGTTGATTTCGGAGCGCCACGAGCCGGTTGATCGGTCCTCAAGATTGAAGGTCAGCCCGAGGTTCACGTTGTGGCTGATCTCCGGCTCCAGCGTCAGATTTGGCGCGATGAGAACACCGTCGCCAAAGGTCTCTTCGGGAGTCGGAAGGCGGGTGGCGAACTCGTAGGAGGCCTTCGCATAGAGCTCTTCGGTCCATGCGTATCGAAGGGCATTGCCGACGCCGAAGCGGGTGGTCGTGCGGTCGATCTCGCGGATTCGATCCGCGGAAAGCGGATCTTCAGAGCTGAGGTGCTGAATATAGCTCTTCACGAAGAAGACATTCTGAAGGCGCGCGTCGAGCAGGTTCGCCTCGTACTCGAGACCACTTACCAGGTTGAGCAGATCTCGGTCGGCCTCCAGGGGGTCTCGACGGTCAGTCTGGTTGTCGAGCCGCTCGTCCCCGGACTGGGTCGTAAAGGTTGGGGAGACCGAGAGTCTGAGCGCGTGCCGAGCGTGGAGCTGCCACGACAGGTTGAGTCGGCCCAACAGGCCGTGCCTCCACAGGACTTGGTCGGTCGGAAGGGGCGGAATCTCGCCGGGAGGGTCTTCGTCGTCGACGCAGACACCGAACCAGTTATAGATGCACCGGCTGACGTCGATGAACTCGGTCGCGGAGTACGAGTAGCCGCCGATCACCTCGACCCTAAATGCGTCCGACAGATCGAGCTCGTACCGAACCGTTCCGCCGGCGCTGAACTGCTTCGACTCGACCTCGCCGTAGGGCAACGTCATGATGACGTTGTTCTGAATCTCGTTGGAGACGTCCGTCACGAAACCGCGCACGATCAGCCGGTCGGCCCAGGGGCGATCGACGAAACCCACCTCAAGGTTGCCCCCGCCCGCCCGGTAGGTGTCATGGAAGCGATAGACGTTGGCGGGAACGGGAGTGCCGACGTCGCTGGGGATCTCGACGTCGATGTCATAGTCATTGTCGGTGTAGTCGAGAAACCCGGCGGCCCGAACGAAGAAGCCGCTGGGAGTGTGAAGCGTTCGGGCGGAAGCAGAGAGCCGCTGGGTATTGAAATCGCCGGCCAGGTAAGACACGGAGCCCGCTGTCCCGTCGAGGTTGTCGCTCGTGACTAGATTGACCGCGCCGCCGAGGGCGTCGGCACCGAAGCGAATCGGCACGACGCCTCGGTAGACCTCCCCTCGTTCAACGAGGGCCACCGGTACATTGGCGATACCGAAGGTGTACCCCGATAACTCGAGTGGGACGCCGTCGAGGAAGATTCGCACTTGCTCCCCCGTCAGACCGTTGAGCGAGAAGGACGCTTGCGAGCCCAATCCACCCGTCCTGCGAACGCCGACGCCTTTGCTCCGGGCCAAGACCTCGCCGAGGTCCGCGGTCTGCCGTTGAGCCTCCTTGACCTCGATAACCTGGACCGCCTGCGCTGAACGGCGGAGCCTTTCGGCCGCCGATTCCCCTTGCACCGTCACCTGAAGCGCCACCCCTCCGGCGGCGGGCAAGAGTCGAATCAACGGGTCTGCGGTTTGTTCCGCCGCGACCGCGACGGGCAGGGAAGCGTGACCGATTCCGGGAGCGTCGACCTCGAGCACGTAGGGGCCGGGCTCCATTCGCTGGAGCGCGAACCGGCCGTCGAAATCGGTTCGAACGTTTGAGGTCTCGCCAGACGCGCTCGTCAGCCGGACATCTACGCCGACGGCTGGCACGTCCCCGGCTCCCGGCATCAAGATCCGACCTGAAATCGAGCCCACCGGCGGCGGCCGTGCGAACACATAGCGATATCGGACCTTGGACGGCACGGGCTGTCCGGCCACCTGGGCCGGTATAAAGCGGAATCGTAGCGCGGCCGCGCGTGCGGCTTCGTCGAAGCCGTAACCGGCCGGCGTAACGACCTCCGCCTCAGCCACCTGGCCCTGGGCGTCAATCAGCAACGTCAAGACGACTGCGCCTTCACGGCGGGCCCTGAGGGCCGACTCCGGATAGGGCGCTTCGACGAACTTTATGAGCTCCGGAGGGCGCGGTGCATCGGCAGGCGCCAAAGCGCCATCGTCTTGTAAGGTCGAGTCTTCGGTTTCGGTCCGGCTGGGCTTGGCGCTTTGGGCTTGAGCGTCGCGTCGTGCCACCACGTGCGAGGCTGTAAACAGGAGGACCAGGGCGAGGGCGAAAGACCCGCGCGGCGCCAGCTTCACGAGACGTTTGTCGGAGATCTCCCCTTCTGTTGGTCGGTCGTATTCGTCTTGCGCAGCGACGGTACGCACCGGCACGTCTCTGCGGGTAGTACGGGCTCGCGGCGCTATCGTTGACCTCCCCACTTGCTGCACTTGATTCGCATTCTTAAAACCGCTAAATCGTCTCCATAGGGGCGATCTGCTCCGAAAGGGCGTCGTTATGCGCGAGCACAAGGGGAACCCAGAGACCCTGGAACGGCTGGACGCGGTGATACGCCAACTCCACGGCGTACCGCGGCTGCTCTTGGACCGCCCTCAGCTTTCTTTGACAGTCGCCGACTATGCGCCGTGGGAGGGGGAGTTTGTGTCCCCCGACGCGGTGGTGTTTAGCGTCTGCCTCTCGGGGGGCGGACGATTTCGGCTTGGGCAAGCCGACCAGCACATCGAAGGCAAACTACAGCCCGGCAGCATGTCGGTTGGCCTACCGAAAGCGTCGCACCGGATCTATCTGCCTCGCATGACGGCGTTGGGTCTCTACGTTCCGGCGGAGCGTCTGGACGCTCTGCTCGTAGAGCCGGTCGACTGGCGGGCCATTAGCTCGAGGCTGCACCAGGACCGAATGGTGCAGCTTGTGTTGCGCGACCTCGGTCATCGAATCAAGCTCGACAGCTACTCGGATGCGTATGTCGACCACTGCTTGGGCATGATCACGCATCGAATGCACGATCATGTGAAGCAGCAACCGGTGACGAGCGAGGGAGCCGTGCGGGCCTTACCGCCCCGACTGAGGAGCATTATCGCGAACCGCATCGAAGAGTCCCTCGACGAGGCCTTAAGCGTCGAAGATCTGGCCCACGCGGCGGGCATCAGCCGTCACCATTTTAGCCGCCGATTCAAACGTACGTTTGGTGTGAATCCACAGAACTATATTCGATCCCGCCGTATGGAGCGCGCAAAAGCGCTTCTGATGGACTTCGATATGACCGTGCTCGATGTGGCGAATGCCGTCGGCTATAGCAATCCGGGACACTTCTCGGCTGCATTCCGGGCCCATACCGGCGTGACACCTCGTGAATTTCGTCGCTCAAGCCCTCGGAGCTGAGTTCTCGGCGAGCCAAGCGAGGAAGCCATCGAGAAACCGGGTGGTCGCGGGTCGTTGCCGATGGATCGCTCGGCGTGGACAGCTTGCTGGGAAACGCGTCCCGACCGTCAATTTGGACTCGGATCTGGGCTCCGACTGTGCCGTCCCCGCTGTGCCATGTTCATAGTGCATTGAAAGTAATGATGGAGAGCTTCATCAAGGCCGAAGTTCCCAAGGAGCGGCGCCGAAGGCTTCCGATTCATCGGGCTGCCAGGACACCAGCCATGGACGCCCTGCTGCGACCCTTGCGAGGTGGGGTTGTCGCCTTCCTTATGGTCGCGGCGGTGGCGACCACGGTCCCAGAAGCGGCCTCCCAAACGTCGACCGATCCATCGACGCAACAACAGCTCCGCGCCGCCGACGTCTACCCGCGAGCCTTCTTCGACCGCTTCTATCCCCTGACGGCGCTCGATATCCTTAATCGCGTTCCCGGTTTCGCCGTATCCGCGGGTGAAGAGCTCCGTGGGTTTGGCGGCGGGGCTGGCAACGTTCTCGTCGACGGTGTGCGACCCTCCGTCAAGTCCGAGGGATTAGAGGCGTTCTTGTCCCGCATCCCCGCCGACGCGGTGGAGCGGGTCGAGGTCTTTCGTGGGGCCCAGCGCGCAGGAGAGACTGCCGGCCAGTCTCTCGTCGCGAACCTCGTACGGAGCGTGACCAAAAGGACAGCCGTTCGCTGGTTCGTTGAGGGCGAGTGGGCGCCACAAGGCAACGTGTATCCCTGGGGTGAAGTGTCGGTCGCCCAGCGGCTTGGGGCCTGGCGCACCACGAGCAAGGTGACAGCGCTTTGGGAGCGACAAGAGCTCGCGTCTGGCGCTCGGACGGAACGCGACGAGGACGGCGAGTTGATGCAAAGGATCGATGAGCAGATCCCGGCGACGACGGCCTTTGTTGACCTCGCGACCGAACTGAAAGGTCCGGCTGGCGGCGGGGACCTGACGATCAATGGCAGAGCTCGATGGAGAGACGAAGGCCGAACAGCCGATCGCCTGGTCTTCGAAGCACAAAGTGACGAGCCCGATACGGCGGATGGTCGGACGACGATCCGCGGTGATGTGCAGTCGTGGCTCGGTGAAGTCAGCATTGACTGGACCGAAAGCGCGACGCGAGGCTGGGCCCTCAAAGCGCTGGCTCTCGGGACGATTGAAGCGGTCGATTCTCGTACGCTCACCACTGAACTCGGGTCTCTCGAAACGATGAGCCGCCGGACGACCTTTGACGCAGATCAGGCTTCGCTCGAGGTCTTGTCGCGGGCCACCCTGGGCCGGGTCGGGCCGGCGACATGGCGGCCGGAGTTCGGGGTCGAGGTCGCGCTCAACCGGCTCTCCAGCGATTTCTCTTCGTTCGTCGAGGACGACGACGGCCGTCGCGAAGTCACGCTTCCTGCCGCCTCCGTGGTCGTGACCGAGTACCGCGGAGAAGCGTTCGCCAACCTGGTATGGAATCTGGCCCCCGGGCTGGTTTTTCAGGGCGGCCTCGCGGCCGAGATCTCCCGATTGAGTGTGTCGGGCGACGCCGAAAACGCGCGTACCTTTTTGTTCATCAAGCCGTCAGCTTCGCTGAACTACACGATCCTCGATGCGCTACAGCTGCGAACGGCAGTCCGGCGAACGGTCGGACAGCTCGACTTCGCCGACTTCGCCGCGTCGGCCGAGGCCGAAGACGACCGGTTGCTGGGCGGCAATCCAGACCTCAGGCCCGACCAGACTCTGCGCTTAGGGTTCACCGTCGACCTCCGAGACTCGGACTACGGCGGGCTCAACCTCGAGCTATTTCACGAATGGACGGAAGATGTTCTCGAGCAGGTCATCTTGCCGTCGGGTGCGTCCGGTCTCGGTAACGCGGGAACGGCACGCACATTCGGTGTCACCGGTTCAGCCTCGCTTCGCCTCGACTTCGTAGGCCTTCTGCTCAAGGGAGCTCGAGTGCAAGGCACCTTCACGATAGCGGAATCCGTAGTAGACGATCCGATTACGGATGAATCACGAGTAGTGACGGGGTTCGAGTTTCCCGATATCAATCTCGAGTTTCGCCAGGATCTTCCCGAGTGGCGCTTCGCATGGGGCGTCTTTTGGTTCCTGCCCACAGATACCGAAGACTACTTCACTGACGAGGCCAGTTTTCGGCGTCGCACCAGCGGACTAGAGATCTACGCGGAGACGACGCGCCTTTTAGGTGTCAAGTTTCGCGCTGAAGTCCGTGAAATCACTCAACGCCGCTTCACCCGGGAGCGCCGTTTCTTCGCGCCTTCGCGCGCCGGTGTTTTCGTTGGTTCGGAAACGGTCGAGCAGCTTCAGGGACCGTTCTTCGAGCTGTCGGTTTCAGGACAGCTCTAGCTAGCCGCCGGAGGAGGTCGGACTCCCGCTGCGGCGTTCCCGCATCTTTCGCAGGTGTCACCCGCGCATCATGTCATCAAACTACAGATGGCGCGAAGCCCAGCGGATATCGTCAACCGAGAAGGTCTCCGGTGGGCCGTTGGTCGCTCGTGGATCTACCAGGACGCAGGATCATGAGACCCGGGTAAGGCTCGTCGATCGGTGACCCACAAGAGTAGCTCGTTGTCGCAGATGCGCAAGGCGGCGGCGATAACGCAACGAGCATTGCGATTCGAGGGCGCCAAAGCCGCGTTGACCGCTATCGAATACGCTCGAAGGTCCAAGGGTAACCGTCGAGACCGAAGATGGTCTCCATCGACGAGCCATTCCACTTTGCGACGATCCCGCTGGCGAAGCCTTCGGTGGGTACATTGAAGTAGGCGTCACCATCGATGCCGAACACCCCGCCGTAACAAGCACCTCCGACGCCCATTCCGGGCGCGGCGGCCAGGGTCATCGCGCCGACCTCATCGATGTCACCATCCCAGAAGGAACACGAAAACTCGATATCGCTCCAGTAGGTGGGGATCGCCGACGCGGCTCCTGCCTCCGCATCGATGGCGCGGAGAAGGAAACGTCCGGGTGCGTATTGGAGGACGATGCCGATGTCATGGCCTCCGGTCATGGTTTGGCCTTGCTGGCAAAAGCCACTCGCAAAATCGCGAGTGCCCACGTCGAATCGAGCTATCGCGCCCTGAGGGAAGCTCGTACCGCTGTGGTTGTAGTACGGCCCCCACGACGGCGCGCCGGCGATGTAGAGCCGATCGTCGCGACCGGACAGCGCCCAGGTTGCATTCGAGGAGCAGTCGGAAGTCACCAGTTTTTGGTCCCGCACATCAGACGTGGAGACGGACAGAACGCCGAGTAACGGCACCCCATCTACGGTTTGCCAATCGGCCCACGAAACAGGCAGGACGAGATAACCGGTCGCCTCCGCGACCGCGCGAGCCGCGAAGTTGACATCGCGCCCACTGAGGTTCACTCGGCCGACGAAGCCATCACGATTCATATCAGCGATCGGCGCGTCGTCGATGATCTCCATCGTGGTTGGATTCCAGACAACGATCATGCCGTCGTTGGGGGCGATGGCGTAGGCGCGCTCGGGACCAAAGACGTAGAAGTCACCGAAGAACGTGAAACCAAAGTTGGCGAAGCTAACGGTGACGGGGTTCTCGAGGACGAGCTCCTCGGACACCTGGTACCGGGTCACGGTGAACTCTTCGTTGTTGGGCACAAAGACGTAGCCGAGCTCCGAGAAGACGCCGCGTGCGCCGCCCGAAACGGCGAGCCCTTGCGCCCGGTCGATGGTCTGGGGATTCAGGTCGCCAAGAACGGAAATGAGCATCTCCGAGGTGTCGGCGCTCTGTATCTCCTGCGAGAGCAGATACGCGGTGGAGCTGGCCGTTGCCAGGCGGCCATCGCCCGATGGCGAATCGCCGCAAGCAGCCGCGGCGACCGTCAGCGTCACGCCCAAAACGAGTCCTTTGCTGTGCCTATCCATATGCACGAAGTTGCTAAAGTAAATGAGAATCATTTTCAATATGGGGGAATCAAGCGAGGCGCCCGCCGCGTACATCTCGTTTTTCCCGGACGGAGCCGCAACCATCGGTCTTCGCGGCTCGTTGCCACGGAACCGTGCGCTAGGGGCAGCATAGTGCTAACCCGTATACGGCCCTAGAGGCGCCCCAAGCCGCTCGCGATGCCTAGGATCTCTAACCCAGAGATGGGCGGGTCCATGGTCGTCTCAATGAGGATGGTGCTGGAGAAGTTGGCCGTAGACTGCGTCGCGTACGTCTTGCCGCTAACCTCGAACGTTGTGAAGCGCCCTGCCGATGGCGCGATGGAGGCGAGGGCTGCGGAACCACTTTCGAGATCGAGGCGCCACCATGACCACGCCGGAGCAGCCAAGATCTGCGCAGATAAGGCCAGGTCTGGCGGCAGAGCGCCATCTTCCAGAACGCGCACGTAAACGGATCCGTCAGGGCCGGCGATGAGGCCGCCTGCGATATCCCCGTCGACAAACGACGCGATCGCGGGATGATAGTCTTCGTCGAAAGCCATCGACCCCGCGGGAATGCGGCGCAAGCAGGACTCGCCGATGCCCGTACGCCCCAAGTATTCGGTGGCGGCGTTCGCAGTGCCGGAGGCCAAGTAGATGTCGCCGTTTTCGGCCAACATGGCATAAACGGCGTCTCCGCAGGAATCGTCGGTCAGAACGGTTCGCGTTCCGGTGTCGAGATCCAAGGCCAACACGACCGACTCGGGCCGGGTTGTATCACCGACCGGGTCCGAGTATGCGAACGGGAAGAAGGCCGTGCGGCCGCGGACGACAGGCACATAAACAAACGGAAAGAACCCGTCGCGCGCGAGCCCATCCAAGGCGACCGTCTCGTCGATCTCCATCGTCGCCGGGTTCCACACGACCATTTGTAGGGTGCCGCTGTCGATAAGATAGGCCCGTGTATCTGAGGCGAACACGTTCGCCGAAGTGCGCTGCGTCGTGGCAAAACCAAGCCCCGAGAAGCTGAGCTGGCCCCGCGCCTCGGGCTGTCCGTCGGCGATGGCATATTTGGTGAGCGTCAGGTTCGCGACGCTGTCGACAAAGAACTCGCCCGAGCCCTCCTTTACGTAGAGCAACGACAGCCCAGCGACTTCGATCGCCCCGGCCGGATCCAGGGTCGCATCGGCGCCAAGATTCGGGACAACACCCACATACGAGCTGATGTCGGAGCCAGGTGCGAAGATGGCGGCCGACACCACGAAGCCTGGGTCTACGGGAATACTCGTATCGGCGTCGTCATTAGAACAGGCCGTAAGGCTGGCGAACAAACACACCGAAACAACGAACGAATGGATCCGCATCAATTCTCCTCTGAGACTGACTTTGATGATCAATCTCATAAAGCAATACGATCGTATGCAATACGATCGTACCGGTCTTGTCGTACGGCCCTTGTCTTGTCAACGTGTAGGGTTTACGGTTATCAACGCGGGCGGGCGCCTTGCAGCAGCAGGTCGACAGTGAAGTCGACGAACCTCGCGTCCAACTCTTCTCGGCCATCGCCGAGTCTAAGCCCGTGTTGAGCTTGGAACACGGCCCAGCCGTTCATGAGAATTCCGATGACCGTGATCAGGAACAGGGGTTCGACGGCGCGAAGCTGTCCGGCGTCCTGCGCCGCCACGACGCGCCGGACCAGCTCTGCATCGAGCTGGGCCTCCTTCGGCCATCGAGGATCCTGACCTTCGAGGAGCAACCAGGCGCCCAGTCTCATGAGTTCAGGGTTTTTACGAGCCCACTCAAAGTAGTTCTTCATACCCTGACGAACGAGTCCTTCGAAATCAGTGTCCGCGGTGGCGAACGCGCTGGCCTGGTGGGCGTGAAACTTCGCCTCCGACCGGGCCATCACCGCCTGCTCGAGCTCTGCCTTGGTGCCGAAATGGTGCTGAACGCAGCCCACCGATACGCCCGCTCGTTCCGCGACCGCCCG
>JANQQN010000482.1 GCA_028289325.1 Myxococcota bacterium
CGATGCCGATACGGATGACCGCGTTCGCCTCGGCGCGACCGCAACGCGGGCGCCCGACATCGGCAGTTGGTCTGCTCTCGGTCGTCTTCTTTCAAGAGCGGGCGGAGCGTGCTCAAGGCACGGGGTGGGCCAGCGCATAGGTCAGGGCGCTCTGAAGGCGCTCGGCGAGTCGCCGCCGATCAAAGTGCTCTTCCGCGTGGGCCCGGGCGTACCGGCCCATCGCCTCTCGCTCGCTGGTATTCGTGATCAACTGCCGCAAATACTTGGTGAGCGCGTCGACGTCGCCCTGCTCGACGAGAAATCCGGTCTCGCCGTGCTTGATCATCCAGGGGGTGCCCCCGATCCGGGACACCACGAATGGCACCCCGATCGACATCCCCTCCATGACCGAGACCGGCGCGGCTTCGAAGGTTCCTTTGCTCGAGAGAACACCGATCGAAGCGCTTTGCCACTCGGCGAGCACCTCGTCTTCGCTGGCCGTGCCGGGCATTCGAACCCGATCCTCGATGTCCAGCTCTTTGACCTTGGACTCCAGAGAAGGGCGATGTTTGCCCTCGCCGATGACCAGGTATTGCCACTCGAGGCCTTCGCCTCGGAGCCGAGCGAGCGCCTCGAGCGCAAACTCGATCCCCTTACCAGGATCCAGGCGAGCGACAGTCATGAGTTTCACCGGCTGCGCCTTGGGCTGGCCGTGGGGCCGAAATCGATCCGTGTCGACGCCCATGGTGATGACCTGGATTCGCTCGTCGGGGGCCCAGCCTTCCTGAAGCAGCCGTTCGCGGAGGGGCTCCGTGCAGACCACCGCGAGCGCGGCGTCGCCAAACTTCTCGGCATGGTGAGACCCGTAGTTCTCGGGATCGCCGTGCAGCGCCACGCTATACGAGACGCCGGTCAAAGCGTGGGCGACGGTGGCCATAAGGGCCGAGTTGGCCGCCGAGTGCACGTGAATGTGATCGAGCTCGTTCTTTTGGGCCCATCGGGCGAGGGCCGCACCGGCGGCGGCAGCGCCGATTCGGGTCTTGGGATCCATGTCGCTCAACGCCGCCAGCATGGACGCCGCCTTGGCCGCCTTGCGAGGGTGACGGGCGAGAAAGCGGCCGCCCGCGAACAGCTGATCCGGCTCGAGGAGATATGTGGTGCGGGCCCTGGCTTCGTCGGCAAAGTCATGCCGACACGCCTCGACGGGGGGACGGGTGGTCGACGCGAACTGGATCGGCTGGCCGATGAGCTCGGAGAGGGCAGTCTGCTCCCTCCAAAAGAAGGCGTGGGTCTGCGTCGGAAATTCGGGTATGAGATAGCCGATGCGCACTCGAGGACGCTAGCACACTCGGCTCGGAGGCTCACGGCCCCGTCCGCGACGCGTTCCACGTCGGCCACGTGTTCGCCGCGAGGCAGGATCGATGGCCACGATGGCCGGCCAAGGCGGTCGGCGTGAGTTTCTGCCCGGATGCCGACGCCAAACCGCTCGCTTCGCCTCTTCGGTGAGCGGCGAGGGCCCGAAGATACGAAGACCAGCCGCTCACCGTTCGGACCCGTGGTCCGTCTTTGCTTCCCTCGGCGCGGTCAAGGTGTCCTGCGGTTGGCAGAGAAATCGACCGAGGGAGGGCTGAAGTAGGCGTACCGTCGTTTACTCGTATGCGATAGTGTATGCGTAAGCGGCGATCGTTCGCCGGCGTCGAGCATGGCCAAGAAACGGATCCGAGACTACAGCGTCGTCCGACCGCTAGGACAAGGGGGGATGGCCGAGGTGCTCCTCGCTGAACACGATGGGTTGCGCCGCCCCGTGGCCCTCAAGCGATTCGTATTTCGCGCCGGGGCCGGAGACGACGAAGCGCAATCCATGGAGCGATTCCGTCGCGAGGGCCAGGCATTGGCCCGGCTGTCGCACCACAACATCGTGGTCGTCTACGACCTGTTCGAGTGGCGAAAGAACGCATACATCGCGCTCGAGTACGTCGACGGGTTCGACCTGGCCGCGGTCGTGGCCAAGGCGGGGCCGGCCCCCTGGGATGTGGCGTGTATCGTGGCCCTGGGGGTCGCGCGGGGTCTGGAAGCCGCCCACGAAGTCGGAATCGTCCATCGCGACGTGAAGCCGGCCAACGTCATGGTGTCCCGTCGAGGGCAGGTCAAGCTGATGGACTTTGGCATCGCTCAGCAAGACGTGCTCGAGTCGATGACCCGGACGGGACTGGTCGTAGGGACGCCGCGCTACCTCGCCCCGGAGATCGTCAACGGCCAGCCGGCGGATCCGCGAAGCGATATCTACGGCGTTGGGACCCTGCTGTACTATGTCCTGACCGGGGAGCGCTTGTTCGCCGACGCCAAGCAAGAAAACCTGTTCTACCTGATCACCGCCGGCAAGTATCGACCCTTGAAGTCGGTGGTGAGCGGGGTGCCACGGGATGTTCGACAGCTCGTCCGGCGTTGTTTGGCCGCGGATCCGACCCATCGATTCTCGTCGGCAGCGGAGCTCGCGCGGGCCCTCGAATCGTGTGTTGGCGTCGGGCTGTCGGCGAAGGAGCGCAACGAACGGGTCGTCGCTTTCCTCGACGCGCGAGGCCCCGACGCCGACGTCAGTCGCGAAGACCAGGGGCCCGACGCCGATGCGGCCTCCGCTGACCTCGAAGCTACGGACGAAGGGCGAAAAGGCCGAGGTCGGGTCCCGATCTTGGCCGTGGCATTCAGCGCGGTCGTGCTGTTCGCCGTCGTGGCTTGGCTCGGCCTGCGCGGGCGAATCATCGACGCGCTCATCGGGCTTTCGCCGTAGCTCACGACCCCCAAGAGCCGCCCTTGGCTCACTCCTGTTCGTCGGGGGGCCCGATGTCGTCGGTCCCGAGCTCTTCGACCATGCACGACTGGTAGCACCACGAGCCAAAACCACCGCCCCGGGCACCTACGAACACGGTGCATCGGGAGATGCAGTACCACGAGATCTGGTCCCACTCTTCCCGCGTCAGCGGCGGCAGTTCCTCGGCCTCCGGTTCTGGAGACAACGACGCGACGGGGAGAGCCGGTTCTTCGTGGGCCGGTTCAGTTCGGCGCGGCCGAGCAGGAAGCGGGCGCCGCTTGAGCACGGGCTTCTTCCAGCCGTTCGCGGTCTTTCGAAACCCGAGTTGCTCGCGGGCGATGGCGTGATTCTCGTTGAGGGCGACCACCTCGAGGTACAGCCGTCGCGCGTTTGAAGCCAGACCCTTCGTCTGAGCCCAGCTCGCTACGCGGATCCTCCCCTCGACGTCGCGGGGACCGAGCTTCGCTTCCCGCGCTTCGAGTTCCCGCAGGTGGCTCGACGACGGGACCATCGACCGGACCTCATTCTTGTCGACACGGATCTCGCCGCCGTCGACGGTCACCACGACCACGTCACCGTCGATCTCCGCGTCACCCTCCAGGCGAGCGCCGTCTTTGAGGATGACGACGTCCGCGGCCGCCGCGTTTGCTAGAGTGAAGACCAGCCCGAAGAACAGGCCCATCAGCCACCAACGACCACGGTCCATACCGTTGTCATATCCGGGCCGTGGGTATCGCGACAATCGGTAAAAGCAGGCCGGCTCGGCGCGGCGCACGCCCCGGGCGGGGGGGCGAGCGCCATCATCTCGGCTCAGGTCACGAGCGCGACGACGAGGACCGCTTGGGCGACGAACCCGGCGAAGAATGCGAGCGTTCGGGCCACGGGAACGCCCGCCGTGTAGATGACCGCATGGGCCACGCGAGCGAAGAAGAACACCGCGCAAGCGGTCGCGGTGGCGGCCGAGCCAACCCCAGCCACGTGAACGGCGATCGCGAGGGGCGCGAAAATGACCAGATTCTCCACCGCATTGACGTGAGCCCACATCAATCGGTTCGCCCAAGCCGCCTTGGGTCGTGCGTCATGATTGGGATTTCTCAGTGCGGGCCACACGCCGTGCTCCCGCATGCGGTTGATGATGTACGGAACCCACAGGATTCCGGTGAATGCGCACACCGCGGCGAGCCACATCAGCTCTGGTGATGGTCTGTTCATGGAGGACTCCTTGTCGAAAGCGCGGGCGCCTCCACGCCCGCAGTTGTAGTTGGCGTCCATAGTGTGTGCTCGTGGGTCGACGATCTATGCTTGATGGTCCATGATTTTGATCCGAACGTCCTGTCTGTGAGGTTCGACGAAGACCCCGTCAGCCGGGTCCTGTCCGCGATGCGCGTCTCGGGCGCGATCGTCGTCCGCGAGGCGTACGGGGCGCCGTGGGGCATCAAGATTCCCGACGCCGCGGATCTCGCGGCGATCGCTGCGTCCGGCGATGAGGCGCGCGTGGTGGCGTTTCACTTCGTTCAGCGGGGTTGGCTCGAACTCGACGTGGACGGCGATCGCCGGACGGTGCGAGGCGGCGAGGTCGCGGTGTGTTTCGGCGGCGATGCCCATACGCTGGTCTGCGGCCGAGGGGGGCGGGTCGTGGCGTTGCAAGATGTATTGCTCGGACGAGATGTTCCGGACCCCCCGGGGGCATCTCGGGAAACGACGGAGCTCGTGTGCGGCATATTCGTTCTGCGCGATGTCGAGCTGAACCCGCTGTTCGCGTCGTTGCCCGCGGTGTTGACCGTGGATTGCGAGCGAGGGCCGGCGATGCCCTTTGCTCGCCTGTTGACCGCGGAGCTGCGGGCCGCGATGCCCGCCCAAGCCTTCGTTCTTCATCGGACGCTGGAGGTCTTCTGCGCGGGGCTCGTTCGTGGCTACCTCGAGACGATCGAAGAAACGTCCCAAGGCTTCCTGGCCGGCATCCAAGACGAGCGGATCCGTCCCGTGCTGGAGCAGATTCACGCCGCGCCCGAGCGACCGTGGACCTTGGCGAGCTTGTCGAGTGTCGCTGGGCTCTCGCGGTCTAGCTTCGCGGCGCGATTCACCCGCGTCGTGGGAGGAAGTGCCATGGGTTACGTCACGCAGTGGCGGATGAACGTCGCCGCTCGCCTGCTGCGCGAGGGCGACGATACCGTCGAGGCCATTGCCCTACGGGTCGGGTACGAAAGCGTGCCTGCGTTTAGTC
Organism: Myxococcota bacterium; assembly: GCA_028289325.1. GTDB lineage: Bacteria > Myxococcota > Kuafuiibacteriia > Kuafuiibacteriales > Kuafuiibacteriaceae > JANQQN01. The sequence goes on from JANQQN010000482.1 coordinate 5,013, forward strand.
GAGCGTTTCGTAAGACGCTGGGTACCCCGCCGGCCCAGTATCGTCGCGCTTCATAGCCGACCGGCGGGGCGTGGGGCGGGCGCTTCGAGCGAAGGGGGTTGGTGTGTCGGCCCTGCCCGGGGCCGCGTCGCGAGGGCGTCACGACGAGCGCCTCGCCCGGTCGCCGCGCCACCGAGTGAGTCGCCGTATCCGCGTCGGCGAAGCCAGCCCTCCGTTTCCTTTCGGATCAGGAGAGCGGCGCGGTTCCCTACGCCCGGCGACGCTCGCCGTTCGAGGCCGTGTGGCGGTTCGGCCCTGACCTCGACGTGTCGTAGGTAGTCGACTCTATGTATACCCTGGACGCCAATTTGAGGTGACGTCGCTGAGCTATGCTGGCGCGTTGCGTTATCCCCCGAGTCCTGGCCTGAGGCGGTCGAACGCAGATCGCGTTGGACGGTGGGCCTCGTCGCTGTGTCTCATTCGATCCGAGCCGATTGTCGGAAGCGATGCACGGAATGAGTCGTGCTATGGCGACACCGGAAATGTCTGCACACGTACATCCCTCAGCGGACGTAGACGAGGGGATCGAAATCGGGGACGGGACGAGGATTTGGCACCTGTGCCAGGTTCGCCGTGGCGCGAGGATCGGAAAAGGTTGCGTCCTGGGGAGGGGGGTCTTCGTCGACGCCGACGTTCATATCGGCGACAACTGCAAGATCCAGAATTACGCGTGCGTGTATCAGGGCGTGGAGCTGGCGGATGGGGTGTTCGTGGGACCTCACGCGTGCTTCACGAACGATAAGATGCCTCGGGCGATCAATCCCGACGGCACGAGCAAAGGTCCGGACGACTGGATCATCTCCCGCACCCGTGTGGAGTACGGCGCGGCGATCGGCGCGAATGCTACGGTGGTCTGTGGAACCGTGGTAGGCCGGTGGGCGGTGGTCGCCGCCGGGAGTGTGGTCACGAAAGACGTGCCCGATCATGCGATCGTCGCGGGCTCTCCAGCCCGCGTCCGCGGCTGGATATGCGCCTGCGGTCAACGGCACGAGGATCAAGAGCTGGCGCGGACGTGCTGTCCCGCCGAAGGCTCGTGAAAGGCGGCACGATGGTTATCGGAATCGCAAAGCCATTTATCGGCGACGAAGAGAAGCGGGCTGTTCTCGAGGTGCTCGACAGCGGTCAGCTCGTTCAGGGCAAGTGGGTGGAGCAATTCGAGAGTGCCTTTGCCGAGCTCCAGGGGGCCAGGTACGCCGTCGCGGTCAACAACGGCACGACCGCCCTGTGTGCGGCCCTGATGGCCCACGGGATCGGGCCCGGCGACGAGGTCGTCATCCCCTCCTTCTCGTTCTTTGCCACCGCTTCCTGCGTCTTGTCGGTCGGCGCGAGACCCGTATTCGCTGACATTGATCCGGATACGCATTGTTTGTCGGTCGCGAGCGCCACCGAGGCCCTCACGCCGAAGACTCGAGCCATCATGCCCGTTCATCTGTACGGCCATCTCGCGGACATGCCGGCCTTTGCGCAACTGTGCGAAGAGCGCGGGCTGATCCTGCTCGAGGACGCCGCTCAGGCCCATCTCGCCGCGCTCGCGGATGGTCGCAAGGCCGGGGCGTGGGGCACGGCCTCCTTCAGCTTCTACCCCTCGAAGAACATGACCACCGGCGAGGGCGGGATGATCGTGACCAACGACGAGCGGATCGCGGCGAAGCTGCGGATGATTCGAAATCAAGGAATGAGTACGCAGTATCTGCACGAGGTCGTCGGGTACAACTTTCGGATGACCAATCTCGCAGCGGCGATCGGCCTGCGCCAGCTGGAGCGGCTGCCCGGCTGGACGGACCAGCGGATCGCCAACGCTTCTGAGCTCAGCGCGGGCTTGACCAGCGTGAAGCCCGCGGCGTGCTGCAGCGAGTGCCGTCATGTCTATCACCAGTATACGGTGCGGGCGCCTGAAGGGCGGGACCGCGACGCCATCGTCCGTGCGCTCAACGAGCGAGGCGTAGGGGCGCGGGTCTACTATCCGCGAGGTATTCACAGTCAGCCGATCTTTGAGAGAGTAGATTCGGGACGAGTGGGACTCAGCCAGACGGAGCGGGCGGCGCGGGAGGTCTTCAGCCTTCCGGTCCACCCGCTGCTTACCGAGGAGGAGATCGCCACGGTCATCAAGGAGACGAACGCGGTATGTTGAAAGCGGCGGTCATTGGTCTAGGCAGCATGGGCCGAAACCATGCGCGGGTTTATCGAGAAATCGAGAACGTACATCTGTGCGGGGTCGTCGACTCCAACAAAACGACCGTCGCGAACGTGTCGAGACTACAATTCACGCCCGGCTTCGAGAGCGTCGACGAGCTGCTGAAGGCGGACCGGCCGGACCTCGTGTCGCTGGCCGTGCCGACGTCGATGCACTTCGAGTTTGCGATGCAGTTGGTGGAGCAGGGCATCCACGTCCTCGTCGAAAAGCCGATCACCCAAACCGTTGAACAGGCCGAGCGACTGGTGGCTGCGGCCCAGAGCCACGGCGTGACGCTGGCCGTCGGCCACATCGAGCGCTTCAACCCGGTCATCGTGGAGCTGCGGAGGCGCCTGGGCGAAGGAATGCTGGGTCGGCTATACCAGCTTCACGCACATCGCCTAAGCCCGTATCCAAGTCGCATCAGCGACACGGGTGTGGTCATGGACCTCGCCAGCCACGACATCGACCTCATGCTGCACCTCGTGAACGAGCCCGTGGTTCGGTTGTTCGGGGAGACGTTGGGTTCGATCAACGACGACCGCGAGGACCTGTTCAACGGAATGATGAAGTTCCGCAGCGGCGCGGTCGGGATTCTGGACGTCAACTGGATGACGCCCCGCAAGGTTCGTACGCTGACCCTCACCGGCAGTCGGGGCATGTTCACGTGTGATTTGCTGCGCCAGGAGCTGTTCTTCTATGAGAACAACAGTGCGCCCAGCCAGTGGGATCAACTCTCCATTCTTCACGGCGTGAGTGAGGGCAACGTCCTCGGGATCCGGATCGAGCGCAAGGAACCGCTGCGAGCAGAGATCGAAGACTTCATTCGAGCGGTGTCCGACGGGGTGCGGCCCCGGGTGGACGGTCAGGATGCCCGGGAGACGCTCCGGACGGCGCTCGCGTTCATCGGTTCGGGGCGCGAGAGTGTTGTCCAGGACATGCAGACTTCGGTCATTGCCTAGACCGTAGCGAGAAGTACCGTACTGCGGACGTCGAACAGGGGAGACGCTCTTGAAAGTTGTAACGATCGTCGGCGCGAGGCCGGAGTTCATCCAAGTCGGCCCGTTCTCACGCGCCGTGCGAAACAAGCACGAGGAGCTGCTCGTCCACACCGGGCAGCACTACGACACCGAGATGTCGAAGGTGTTCTTCGAAGAGCTGGGGCTGCCTCAGCCCAGCGAGAATCTCGGGGTCGGCGGCGGTAGCCACGGCGAGCAGACCGGCCGGATGCTGGAGAAACTCGACGCCCTGTTTCGTCGCGAGACGCCGGACTGGGTGGTCGTATTCGGCGATACGAACTCCACGATCGCCGGCGCGCTCGCGGCGACGAAGCTCCACATCCGGGTTGGACACATCGAGGCCGGGCTGCGGAGCTACGACCGACGGATGCCGGAGGAGGTCAACCGGGTGCTCGTCGACCATGTCAGCGCCTTGCTGTTCGCGCCGACGCCGGTCGCGGTTCGAAACCTCGCCCAGGAGGGCATCGAGCGGGGCGTGCACATGGTGGGGGACATCCGGGTCGACGTGGTCGACGAAGCTCTGGCCCGAGCTCGACCCCAGCTCCCCGGTCTTCGGGACCGCGCGGGCTTGGGCCCGGACGAGCCGTTCGCGGTGGCGACGATCCATCGCGCGTCCAACACCGACGATCCGCCCCGGCTCAAGGCGGTCATGGAGGCGCTCGGACGGGTCGGGCTGAAGGTGGTGCTCCCCGTGCATCCCCGGCTGAAGGCCCGACTGAGCGAAGCGTCGCTTTCGTTGCCGTCCGGCATATGCGCGGTCCCCCCCACGACGTTCTATGAGACCATCGCGCTGTTGGACGGGTCGAAGCTCGTGGTCACCGATAGCGGTGGTCTGCAGAAGGAAGCGTACATGGTCGGGCGTCCGACGGTCACGTTGCGGGATACGACGGAGTGGGTCGAGACCATCGACGCGGGCTGGAACCGGTTGGCCGAACCGACCCCCGACAGCTTCGATCCCGCCGTCGCCGCTGCGACGGGGCGGCCGCCTCCGGAGCGTCCCCCTCTTTACGGGACGCCGGGCGTGGGCGAGCGTATCGTCCGACTACTGGAAGACTCATGACCCGCACTATCGGAGAACGACCGGATCAGTGGGCCGTCGTCGGCGGCGGCATGATGGGCCTGGTCATCGCGCTGAGGCTGGCCGAGGCCGGACATCGCGTCGCGCTCTTTGAAGCGAGCCCGATTCTCGGGGGGCTCGCCGCCCCGTGGACGTTGGACGACCCCGAGGTCGGCCCGGTGCAGTGGGACCGCCACTACCACGTCACCCTGTTATCGGACAGCTACACCCGGGGCGTCCTGCGGGACCTCGACGTCGAAGACAGCATGCAGTGGGTCGAGACGAAGACCGGATTTCACGCGGGCGACAAGCTGGTGTCGATGTCGAACGCCCTCGAGTATCTCGCGCTGCCGTCGATGTCCCCGATCGACAAGGTTCGGCTGGCGGCGACGATCGTCTACGGGTCGCGCGTCAACGACTGGCGGGCGCTGGAGGTTACGCCCGTCGAGGACTGGCTGACCAAGCTCAGCGGCCGGTCGGCGTTCGAGCAGCTGTGGAAGCCGCTGCTCGAGGCCAAGCTCGGGGACGCGTGGCGGGAGTCGTCGGCGGCGTTCATTTGGGCGACGATCCAGCGGCTGTACGCGGCGCGAAAGTCGGGCCTGAAAAAGGAGATGTTCGGCTACGTCCCCGGTGGCTACGGCAAGGTCGTGGAGCGCTTCGAGCAAAAGCTGGCGTCAGTCGGGGTCACCGTCCACAAAGGCACGCCCGTCCGGGAGGTGCGCTCGGTGGCCAACGGTCAGTCGCGGCTGAGGGTGAAGACCGACGACGGGGCGCTGATCGCGGACCGGGTCCTGTTCACGACCACCCCCCGGGTCGTAGCGCGCTTGTGTCCGGAGCTCGAAGACCAGGAGCGTCATGCATTCGAGCAGATCGCCTATCAAGGCGTGGTGTGCTCGAGTCTGGTCCTCGATCGGAATCTCGCGAATTACTACCTGACATACCTGACCGAGCGCGGGCTCCCATTCACGGCCGTGGTGGAGATGACGGCGTTCATCGACCGGCATGAAGTCGGCGGTCGTCATCTCGTGTATCTGCCTCGCTATTGCCCGGCGGACCACGAGCTGTTCCGAGCCTCCGACGAAGAGGTGCAGGAGCGGTTTCTCGGGGCGCTGGAGCGTCTCTATCCCGACTTCGACCGCAGCGGCGTCAAGGCCTTTCGAACGTCTCGAGTGGCGGAAGTGTTTCCGTTACCGGTTCTCGGCTACTCCAAGAAGCTGCCGCCCCTCACCACTTCCGTTCCCGGGCTCCTCGCCGTCAGCTCGGCGCACATCGTCAACGGAACCCTCAACGTCAACGATACGGTTCGCGTCGCCGAACGAGCGGCGCGGTCCCTCGCTTTCAGCAATGGACGTTTCATCGTCCTCGATTAGCAGACAGGAAACCTACGATGCTCAACGCCAGCCTTTCATTGGACCTAGACAATAAGTGGTCGTACATGAAGACCCACGGTGATGCCGGCTGGGACGAGTACCCATCGTATGTCGATCAGCTGATCCCGAAGACCCTGGAGCTGTTCAACGAGCTCGACATCCGGATGACCTTCTTCATTGTTGGGCTCGATGCGACCAAAGACAAGAACAAGCCGTATCTGGCCATGATCAAAGACGCGGGCCACGAGGTCGGCAACCATAGCTTCAAACACGAGCCGTGGCTTCATACCTACTCCGAGGCGGAGATTCGAGAAGAGTTGTCGCGGGCCCAAGACGCGATCGAAGACGCGACCGGCGTCCGTCCGCGCGGCTTTCGCGGCCCCGGCTTCAGCTGCTCTCAGACGGTCCTGGAGCAGCTCCTGGATCTCGGCTACGAGTACGACGCATCGACCTTTCCTACCTATCTCGGGCCCCTCGCGCGCGCCTTCTACTTCATGACCGCTAAGCTGTCCGACTCCGACAAGGAGAAGCGGGACGCTCTGTTCGGCGGCCTCAGCGACGGGATGCGTCCGAACAAGCCTTATCGATGGCAGCTGTCCCGGGGACAGTTGGTCGAGCTTCCGGTCACCACGTTCCCGGTGGTCAAAACGCCATTTCACCTGAGCTACGTTCTGTACCTCAGCAAGTTCTCGGCGACGGCGGCGACGGCGTACTTCACGAGCGCGATGCGCGCGTGTCGGTTGGCGGGCGTGGAGCCGTCCTTGCTCCTGCATCCGCTCGACTTTCTGGGGGGAGACGAAGTCGACGGCCTCGATTTCTTCCCTGCGATGGACCTCCCCGGTGCGCTCAAACGGCAGCGAGTGGCGGGGTACCTGCGGGTGATGGGGCAGAACTTCAACATCCTACCCGTCGGCGAGCACGTTTCGCACATCGCCCGCAACGAGCTGCCGGTTCGTAACCCTGATTTTGCTGCATCGCCGGAGGCCACCGACTCCGACTACTCGCCGAAGTCGGTTTAGGGTCCACGATGGCGTCGACAAGGAAATCAGAGCGGACCCATATCCTAACGGTGGCGGTGGAAGACTACTTTCACTCCACAGCGCTGAATCAGCTCGTTCCCGACCGGCATAAGGAGCGCCTGGAGTCCCGGGTCGTTCAGAACACGGAGCGGGCGATCGATCTGCTCGACCGCCATAACCAGCGCGCGACGTTCTTCGTGCTGGGGACGCTGGCCGAGAAACATCCGAAGCTCGTCCGGAGGATCTTCGAGGCCGGTCACGAAGTGGCGTGTAAGGGCTACGTACGCAAGCTGTTCTCCGAACACACCGAAGAGACCTTCAAGGAAGACGTCTATCGGAGCAAGCAAGCGGTCGAAGGTGCGCTCGGGCGGAGCGTCCACGGGTATCGGATCGCGCAGGGTTCGATCGGAGATTCGGACCTGTGGGCCCTGGATATCCTGACGGAAGCCGGCTTCAAGTATGATTCGAGTATCTATCCTCAAGGGCGCTCGGTGGCCAAGAATCGTAAGCTCCAGTTTCCGTTCCGACATCACTGCGAGCACGGTTCGATCATGGAGTTTCCGTTGTCGTCGCTGGCCATCGGTGGCTTCAGTCTGCAGGTCGCGGGCGGCAACTACGTTCGTCAGCTCCCGACGCAGGCGGTGTCCGCCGCGATCGCCTTTTGGCATCGCCGGTATCTGTCTCCCTTCAACATGCACTTCCATGTCTGGGAGTTGGACGCCGACCTTCCGCAGATCGCGTCAGCGGCGGGTCTGACCTGGATTCGTCAGTATCGCAACCTCGACCTCATGGAAGCGCGGTTGAGCCGCATCCTCGAGCAGTACCACTTCACCAGTCTGGCCGCGATGCAGCTGCTGGTGCAGGAGGTCCTCGACCATGCGCCGGAACCGCGCGCGCGCCAGCCGGTGGTGCCGATGCTGGAGCCGCGGGTCGATGGCGAGAAGACCAATATCTCGATCGTCGTGCCGTGCTTCAACGAGTCTCTGGTCCTGTCCTATCTCGACCGCACCCTCGAGGACGTCACCCGCTCGTTCTCGCCGCGCTACAACGTGAGCTTTTTGCTCGTCGATGACTGCAGCACCGACAACACCTGGGAGCTGATGCAGGAGCGCTTCGGCGACCGAGACAACGTGACCCTCCTTCGTCATGAGCAGAACAAAGGGGTGGCGGGCGCGATCCTGACCGGGATCCGGGCCGCGAAGACCGAGATCGTGTGTTCGATCGATGCCGACTGTACCTACGATCCCGCTCAGCTCGCGGATCTGCTCGACCTGCTGGGGCCCGATGTCGCCATGGTGACCGCGAGTCCTTATCACCGCAGCGGTCGAGTGGTGGGGGTCCCGCAGTGGCGGCTGTTCCTGTCCCGCAATCTGTCGCGACTGTACGCGCTCACGTTGAACCACGACTTTGCGACCTATACCGCCTGCTTTCGCGCTTATCGTAAGTCGCGCGTCGAAAATCTCACCCTTTCCGACGGAGGTTTTCTCGGGGTGGCCGAGATGCTCGTCCAGCTCGACCTGGCCGGCGAGCAGCTCGCTGAATGCCCGGCAACCCTGGAGACCCGGCTGTTGGGCGTTTCCAAGCTCAAGACGCTCCGGACGATTCGAGGCCACCTTCGGCTGCTCATGAGCATTCCCGCGATGCGCAAGCAGATCACCGCCCCGGTCGCGCCGAGCCCGGCCGACTGACCCGCCCCGCGGAGCGTAGGAGGACCGCGACCGTGACCAATGGCGCTTGTCCCGTCTGCAAGACGAACGACCCGAGGCCTCTGTTCAGCAAGAATGGTTATGACTACGTGTGCTGCGGCTTCTGCGGTCACGGGTACATGTCTCCCTTGCCCTCCGAGGAACAGGCCGCCGCCGTCTACGAACAGAGCTACTTCGAGGATGGTGGCACCGGCGGATACCAGGATTACGTGGCTGACGAACAGATCCACCGCGATAACGCTCGGGCCCGGCTGCGGCTGCTCGACGAGCACCACCAGGGCCCGAAAGAGCGGCTCATCGACGTCGGGTGCGCGGCGGGGTTCTACTCCGACGAGGCACGAAAGGCGGGTTGGGCGCCGCTGGGGGTTGAGGTCTCGGACTACGCTCGCGCGATCGCGGCCTCTCGGTTCGGGATCGAGGCGGTATCCTCGCTGAGCGAGCTCGACGCGCGAGAAGAATCGTTCGACGCATTCTGCCTATTCCAGGTGCTCGAACACATGGTCGATGTTCACGAGGTGCTCGATATCGCCCATCGGGTAACTCGACCCGGTGCGTCGCTGATCATTGAAACCTGGGACCGGGGGAGCGCGGTGGCCAAGGCGATGGGCGCGGCGTGGCAGCAGGTCACTCCGCCGTCGGTTCTTCATCTATTCAACCGAAAGAGCTTGACCCTGACGCTGGAGCGCTCAGGGTTCACGGTGAAGTTCATGGGGGCGACGTCGAAGCGGGTGAGCGTCGGCTTTGCCACCGCGCTGTTGGCGGGCAAGAGCCGAGGCCTGATCCGAACCGCGTTCGATCGGCTCTCGACCTCGCCGTTGGGTGGCGTCGCGGTGCCCTATCGGCTCGGCGATCTGATCACCGCGGTCGCCGTGCGCGGCTGATGTTTGGCTAGGAGGCCACCATGGATGGACGAGCTCGATGGATCGCAGTGGCTATCGCGGGGGCCTGTACGGTGCTGGCGATCGGGGTGAGCTTTCATGCCGGCGCGACGCATGACGAAGGCTTCACGATGGCCACGTCCATCGCTTCGTTCAACGAGACGGTTCGCCGCGCGGTCGAGGTCGAGCTGCAGCCACCGTTGTACTTTGCCCTCCTGAATCTGTGGCTTTGGTTCGACCAGAGCCTAGGTTTTGCGCGGCTGATGTCCGTCTTGTTCGCGGTCTTGGCGGGCGTGGTGACGGTTAGCGCCTACCGTCGGCTCGAACCGGCTCGGTCCGATTCCTGGTTCGTCGTGGTGGCGACGGCGATGATCTTTGGCCATCCCTACTGGATTCAGGAGGCGATGAATGCCCGGGGGTACGCGCTTCAGCTCCTGGGGGGCGCGTTGTTGGCCGACGTCGTGGTTCGGTCGGGCGTCCGCGGCCGCGCCGACAATCGGGACGTCGCGATGCTGGCCGCGGTCGGAGTTATCGGCAGCTACGTCCACTACGCGGCCGGACTGGTGGTCGGAATCGTCTCCATCACCCTTCTCGTCAGTCGGATACTCAGTATTCGGCAGACCTTGGTGGTCGCGGTTTTGGGCGGCGTGTTGACCGCGCCGCTGGTTCCGTGGCTCAGCCACCATTTCGATTCACACGCCTATCGTCACGAAGAGAGCGGGCTGGAGGCGTTGCTGGCCACGTTTCAGAGCTTCGCGGATCTGATCCTGCCCCACGCCATCTCGGGTTGGCGTCAGTCGGTGGTGGTGGTGGTGGTCGCGGTGGCCACGGTCATCGCCGCCCGGCGGACCCAACGTCGGGGCGAATCGATCTCCGATGGGGCGTGGGTCGTGGGCCGGATCAGCGCGGTGACGGTCGCCGCTTTCGTCCTCATCAGCCTCAAGGCCGGAAGCGACATCGCGACGACCCGCTACATGACCTTCGCGGTTCCTTGCCTGTGGGTGACGTCCCTCGCGTTTCTACGTCACGCGTTCGGCGCTCGAGCCGCCGCTGCCCTGCTGCTCGTGCTCCAACTGGGTGCGACATATCGAGTGGTGAAGGTCCATCTTTTGACGCCTCGGGACTCCAACTGGGGGGTGGTCGCGGAGACGATGGTCGAAGACGGCCGGGGGGCGGTGGCCGTGGTGTACGCGCCCACTCAGGTTCTCGCGATGCGGGCGGAGCTCCAAGGACGCCTGCCCGCCATCGGCTTTCCGAACGACTACACGGGGGCGGAGCCCATCTCGTCGGAGTTTTATCGGTACGAGAGCCTCGACGCCGTGCGGCAGCAGGTCGCCAAGAAGGTCGGTGACCGGCCGTTTTGGTTCGTCATTCCTGACTTTCCCATCGCGTTAGTGCAGGTGACGGGCCACGATGTAGCCGACCGCTTCGTCAAGGAGCATTGTCGGATCGTGCAGACTTTCGAGGTGCCGAAGACTCGACTGTATCTGCTCGAGCTTCGGTGACCGACGGGTCGCGATGACGCCCGCCGAAGGCTTCAACGCCCCCCATCCAGGCCTTGCGGGTCGCTGATCTCCTCGAGCCGGCCGTCCTTCATGTGCAGGTAGCGGGTGCAGCCGGCGAGGGTGGTTTCGCGATGAGCGATCACCACCAGGGTCTTCGAAGACGCGAGGCCGCGGATCGATTCGACGACCGCGGCTTCGGTTTCGGCGTCGAGCGCGGAGGTGGCCTCGTCGAGAACGATCAGGTCCCGGCCCTGGTAGAGCGCACGGGCGAGGGCGACCCGCTGTCGCTGACCGCCCGACAACCGCGAGCCGTCCTCGCCGACCATGGTTTCGATCCCGGCCGGGAGGCTCGAGACCACGTCATCGAGTTGAGCCTGATGCAGGGCTTCGGCCAGCCGAGTTTGGTCCACTCGGTCATCGGGGACGCCGATGGTGACGTTGGCGCGGAGCGTATCGTCGAGCAGAAACACCCGCTGCGGGATATACGCGATTCGGCGCCACCACCCCCGTAGGTCGTCTTGAATGTCCACCCCGTTGACGTGGACCGCTCCTCGCTGCGGCGCCAACAAACCGAGGATGACGTCCGCCAAGGTGCTCTTGCCCGCGCCCGAGCGCCCCATGAGACCGAGCGCGTCTCCGGCCCGAATGGTGAGGTTGACGTCATGTAGAGCCGGGCGTTCGGCGCCTTGGTAGGTGAAGCCGACGTCCTTCAATTCGAGGCTTCGAAACGGCGTCGGGGGCTCGGATGCGGGGACCGTGGTGGCCTCCACGGGGGCCCTCGCGGGGCCGGTCGGTCGCGCATCGCCGAGCTCCTCGGCCAGGGCTTCGACCGCGAAGCGGCTCGAGCGCAGCTGATTGAGGCCGTTGAGCAGCGACGTCACGGCGGGCAACAGCCGAAGGCCGGCCAGGGCGAACATGCCCAAGGTCGGGACGGCGATCGCCGGTGCGCCGTCCAACATCCGGGTGACGCCGCCGAGCACGACGACGACGGTGACGATCGCGACTTCGAACGAGTAGCGAGGGACCTGCATGAGGCCCGACCCTCGCGCGCTGGAGCGCGCGAGGCGATCCGCGGCGTCGGCGACGACAGATCGGAAGTACGGTTCCGCGCCCTGTAGCCGGATCTCTCGGAACGCGCCCAAGGCCTGCTGTACGCCGACGATGACCCGCTTATTTTCGTCGGCCGAGATCCGCTCGGTAGCGGTCAATCGGGGCCGGACGAGGCCGTGGACGGCGAGGAAGGTCACGCCGAGGACCAGCACCATGACCGCGACCGCGACCAGGTTTACGGCCGCCAGCAACACGATGAGCGCGACGCAGACGATGCTGTTGGACAGCAGCCGCAGGGAAGCGGCGAGCGTTCGGCTGCTGTAGTTCGCCGTGTACCACAGCACCCGATGGATCGATTCGCTCGTATTGCGCTGCAGGTGGGTCTCCCAGGGCTCGTTCTGATAGACGGCCATGAGCCGCCGCACGAGGTCCGCGCGGCACGCCTCACTGAAGCCGACGATCGTTCGGGTGAGTCGGAACCCCAGGATCGATTTAACGACGAATACGCCAACCAGCGAGGCGCTGAGGGCCCAGAACACGACCTGTGGAGACGCGCCCCCGATCCCCAACACCAACGGGATCTCGCCGGTGGTGACGATGGTCATGAACGGCGCCACGAGGCCGACGCCGACGAGGTCCAGGCCCGCCAGAACCAGCATCCGGAGCACCATGAGCGGAACGGAGCGGCGGCGCGCGCCGAGCAGGAACAGATACGCGCGCAGGTAGTTTCTGGCCTCGCGCCTCATCCGTCGGAAGGAGGGTACTCATCCGCGGAGACGGTGTCGATGCGCCAGAGCGATAGAGAAGACATCCCCGGCGGGCCGCGGCCTTCGCGGCGCGTGACTTCCCGGCCGAGTTCGGAGTAGGGAGACCACGTGGCGAGCATCATCGTCCCCGCCCACAACGAAGCGGCGGTCATCGAGCGCACTCTGCGCTCTATCACTCCGGATGGCTGGCCGTCGGAGTACGAGATCATCGTCGCGTGCAACGGCTGCACCGACGATACGGCGGCCCGAGCGCGGGCGTTCGAGGGCGTGAAAGTCCTCGAGACCGACGTCGGCAGCAAAGTCGTGGCCCTCAATATGGGCGATTCCGCAGCTTCCCAGTATCCCCGGATCTATCTCGACGCGGACATCGAAACCGACATCGAGTCGATCCGAAACGTCATTCGCGTGCTCGAGGCGGGGGAGGCCGACGTGGCCGCGCCGGCCGCGGTTCTCGAGACGTCCGACTGCAGCTTTCTCGCTCGGCGGTACTTCGACGTCTGGAGTCGCACCGACTACTTCAAGAACTCGATCGGTAGCGGTTTCGTGGGGATGTCGAAAGCTGGCCGCGAGCGCTTCCAAGAGTGGCCAAACATCATCCCCGACGATGAGTATGCGCGTCTGGTGGTCCCCCGGGAGCGGCGAAGGATCGTACGGGAGGGCCGGTTCACCATTCGGCCCCCGACCCAGCTGCGGTCGCTGGTCAACACTCGGACGCGTCACGTGATGGGGAACTATCAACTCAAAGCCCTGTACCCCGATCTGTGGGCGACGAAGGAGCCGGCATCGTCGGTGGTGACCGCCAGCCTGAAGCATCCCGAGTCTCTGCCGTGGCTCGGTCTCTATCTGGGGGTGGGGCTGGTGTCGCGATGGCGGGCGCGGGCCCGGATCCGCGCGGGCGAGCTCGGCTGGTACACCGATAAGACCGCCCGGACCCCGACTCAGGAAGACGACGACTGGACTTCCGGCGACTGAAGCGAATGAGGCTCGATACGTCCTTGCCCTTTGCGAATCACCGATCCCATCCTCCGCCGGATGTCCGTGATGGATCCCGTGCCGGGTTTCCGATTCGCTGCCACTCGAGCGGGACTGAAGGACGACCGGCTCGATCTCGGCGCGATCGTCGCTGACCGGCCGGCGGTAGCCGCCGCCGTCTGCACCCAGAATCGACTCCGCGCCCCGCCCGTCGACGTGACCGAAGCGCGGGTTCGCGACGGCCGGCTGCAGGCGGTTTTGGTCAACAGCGGCAACGCCAACGCGGCGACAGGGGAGGCGGGGCGGTCGGCCGCGGTCGTCACCACCGCTGCCCTCGCCTCGCGCCTGGCCGTGCCGGAAACGGCGATCGCGCCGGTGTCGACGGGGGTCATCGGCGTCCCGCTGCCGGTAGACAAGATCGTGAACGCGCTCGATGGGCTGGTGGCGGGCCTGCGGCCCGACGCCGTGGAGGCCTTCGCGCAGGCCATCTTGACCACGGACAAGGGCCCGAAGGCAGCGCGACGGCGGGTTCAGCTCCCTGACCGGTCGGCGTCGATCCTGGTCGTGGCCAAGGGGGCGGGGATGATTCATCCCCAGATGGCCACCACCTTGGCTTTCGTGATCACCGACGTTCCGTGCGATGCCGCTTTTCTGCGGGTCGCCCTGCGGTCGGCGACGGATCTGACGTTCAACCGCATCACCGTCGACGGCGACACCAGCACCAACGACTGCATCATTGCGCTGTCCGCCGACGCCCCTGGCCGGCCGCGTTTTGCCGAGGGAGACCCGTCATCCCGAGAGTTCGTGGCTCGCCTCACCGAAGCCCTCGAAGACGTCGCGGTGATGGTCGTCGCCGACGGGGAGGGGGCGCAACACGCGGTGCGGATCGTCGTGCAGGCCGCGGCGAGCGATGCCGCGGCCCAGCGGGTCGCGAGCACCATCGCGACCTCCAATCTCGTGAAGACCGCCCTGTACGGTCAGGACCCCAACTGGGGCCGCATCCTCGCGGCCGCGGGCCGAAGTGGGGTGGCGTTTGACCCGGCGCGGGCGACGATCCATATCGGTGATGCGCCGGTGTACCGTAGAGGCCAGCCGATGACCGCCGCGCAGGAGGCCGCCGCGGCCGCGGTCATGCGCCGACCTCGTTACGACATCACGGTGACCCTCGGCGGCGGCGACGGTCGCGGTTGGTACTGGACCTGCGACTTGGGCCACGACTACGTCAAGATCAACGCGGACTACCGAACCTAGGTGTCCTGTCCTGTCCGAAATATTGGATCGGTCCCCGACGATCTCTCGACGGGCTCAGGGACCCTACCCGAACCTGTAGTTACGGTAACGCGCTCTGGTCAAGGTTGACGGTCAAGGTGCGGACGGCCCGCCGCGGCCGATGCGCACGCCTTGGAGGTATTTCTTTCCGACCTCGGCGTCGATGACGACGTTCGAGTCTTGGAACACCATAACGATGTCCGAGCCTCCGAAGAGGAAGTAGCCGAAGGGGTCGCCCTTTCGCAGGGTAGCGCCGACCCGAGGCGTCAGATTGACGGAGGATACGAACGCCATGCCGATGGGCAGAACGGCGACGAGGCCGACGTCCGGCGAATCGATGACGACCAGGCCTCGCTCCTGATTGAACTGGTACGTGTCGCCGTCGATGACGTCCAGTGTTCCGTCCGCCTGCCGGCGGACGTCCAGATACACCTTGCCGTGGATGTTGCGGACTTCCTTGATCACGCCGGCAACGGGAACGTGATACCGGTGGTAGTCATCGACGTACAAGAAGCTGTGCATGTAGATGCCGTTCTTGAACGCATCTTGGTAGGGGCTTCCGTCGAGTAGCTCCGAGATGGCCCATGTGACCCCCTTGACGGTGATCTCCGAGTTATCGTTGATCGGCCATTTGCCCATGAAGACAGCGTCAGCGGGCGAGACGATAACCGTATCGTCCGTCGCGGCGGCGACGGGACGTTTTCCGGGCCGGATCTCTCGTGCGAAGAACTGGTTGAAGGTCTGCCAACCGCTGGGGCCCCGGATGTAGTCATCGATTCGATAGTTCGGATTCGATGTGAAGGTCTCAATGCCCGCCGCGGACGCTGGCGTGTCGAGGAACTCGCCCCAAGCCGAGGCGAGACGGCTCATCCACTCGTTGAATAGCTTGTCTCGATTGAGTCGATCGTCTGGCGCCTGGTTGACGACGAAGTAGAAGCGGAGCGCCCGTGGGACGAGCTCGCGTTCGGTGGGGATCCACGTCACGAGGCTGTCGAGCTCGCGATAGAATGCCTCGAGGTCGTCGAGCCCTTGCAGCTTGGCTCTCGCGAGGGCCGCAGTCAGATTCTCTCGAAGCGGTGGACTTGCGTCGACAAGTTCAATCAGCTCCTCTACCACCGGGTGGTGACGTTTGGGCGCGGGGACAGTGCTTGTTGCTGAGCCGGCGCATGCGGCCAGCAGAAGAGTGGTCGCGAATGCGGTCGGACGACGATATGTCTTGGTTGGTGTCATGGTGTTCTAGGCCGCGCTATAGGCGCTGACATTGTGCAGGAAGTTCCTGCCGAGCTCGACCTGTGACGCGCGGCGTTGCCCGAGGGCTGTCCGAGCGAAGTCAAACCAGTCGACATCTTTCGGTCGCCATCTGAGCGATGCTGGGTTCGAGGCGAACAAACTCAACCTCTGGATTTCGGTCCTCGTTCACGAAGGGCGAAGCATCATGGAGAGCTGCGCGATCCTGCGTGACCTCGGCGAGCGGTTCCTATGTCCGCTCCTTCCGCTAAACGAGCGAAAGTGGACCCGTGATGCCGGGGGTGTTCTGGCAGGGCGCGAATGTCGGTCCAACTCCGGTAAGAAGCTCAGGTCCATTCGCTACATAGGCGACATCGATCCTGCCGCGAAAGCCCATCCGCAACAGCGCTTCGGTCAAGAGGCCTGGCGACTCATGGGCGTGCTCTGTCCGATCAGCTTCGTATGCTCATGACGGTGGTGAGGTGAACTCGCTGTAGTGTTCCCCGATGACTCGTGATCTATCCGTCGTGATCGGCAGCCCTCGGTGACCGATGTCGGAAGTGGGCACCGGTCGGTTCTTGCCTCGGCCTGTCCCTTCGATGCCGTCTTTGTGGTGTCGTTTGCTGCGGCGTTTTCTCGAGCAGGTGGTACAAGCAACCATGGCGCTGGTCCCAAAGCCCCGTGGTTCAATCGCGGCCGTTGTCGCGATCTTCGTCCTGACGGGTAGCGTTTTCGGGTGGAGGGGATCGTTCGAGCACACCGCGGTCGCCGACGTTCGTCTTTCGGCTTGGCAATACGGGGGGCCGCGATTCGTGCCGAATCCGCCGGAGTCAAGGTTTCGGTCTGGCCGCATGATCAGCCGTACGCTCGCCGCGCTCGGTGATGCGAATGCGACGGACCACGATATCCAACGAGTGCAGACAAACCTGTCGATAGAAGCGCAGAACGCCGGATCCACCGACGTGTTCCGAGTAATGTTTCGCCACCAAGATGAGCGATATGCTCAGGAATTCCTCGAGACGCACCTCAAGGTCTTTCTGGCGAGCGAGGCGCAGCGAGACCTCCGGCTTCCCCGCCTTGAGGTGCAGTTTTTGTCCGAGCAGCTTCGCGAAACCGGTGAGGAGTTGAGCCGGCTCGAGGCAGAGCCCACTGAAAGCGAACCTCCGCTGTATGCGACGGCGAGTGAGCTTTCGACCGAGCCGTGCTTCCGTTCCGAGGGCTCCATCATGGAGCGGACCGCCGCTCGAGAGAAGCTTGCGGCGATCAACAGGCAGTTGTCGATAGTGAAGGCCGGCCTCGAACGCAACGAAACGACTATCGATGACCGATTCACGATTGTTACCCCTGTCCACTTCAGTAAGTAATCGTAGGTCCCGGCCATCAGGTGACACTCGAGAACCTGAGAGACCTTGGCGATGGTCTTGGCGAACGCTTCGACCCCGACTTTGTCCTGCCGCTCGAGAGTCACGCGACAGAACACGGTCATCGGCAGGCCGACCTGTGCACCGTCGACGATCGCGGCGTAGCGGGCGATGGCCCCCCCGGCCTCGAGATTCTTCACCCGACGCAGGCAGGGCGACGGTGACAAGCCGACCCGCTCCGCGAGCACCGTGTTCTGCATCCGGCCATCCCGCTGCAGGGCATGACTCTACGTCATTGGCCAGGGTGGTAGGTCCGACGCGCCCGCGCCTCGACGTCCGCGCGATAGAAAGCCGCGTCCTTGAACTCGACGTCGGCGTAGCGCTGGCTCTGGTCGGCGAAGTGCGGCGACGCTGGATCGCCCGATTGACCGCCGGCGAGCAGGGTCTTGGCTCGAACCCGGGGTCCGAACTCTACGGCGGCTACGAAGCTATTGCCGCCCCGGCCGTAGAGTCGATTCACGTCTTCGCGACGCGGGGCGTAGAACGATGCCAACGCCCCCCACCGCCCCGAGGCCATCGGAACGGCGATGCTGGGCTGGGCGTCGTCGAACGACGGCTCGATGGCTCCGTCGAGGCGCTGGTAACGATTGATCTGACCCCACGGAACCCGCCACGTGCCGAACTTTTCGTCGAGCTCGGTGATGGTCTGGAACAGGGCTTTGAAGCGCGCGTCAACCGGGCTCGAGCGCCCGAGCCACTCGATCCGCTCCTTGAACGACAATCCCGAAGGCGCGTCGACGCCTTCGATCAGATTCACCCCGTAGAAGTGGGCCAGGGACATGGCCATGGAGTCGATCCGGACCTTCCGGTCCCAGCCCCGCAGGATCTCGATGGCCGGGGTCAACGTCTTGGGCTTTCGTTTCGCGGCGTCGTAGGCGTCGATGAGGCCGCCGAGCAGCGGCCGAAAAGCAGGAAGGTCGGGGTCATAGGCGACCTCGATCAGCCGGTCGAGGGTGAGATCATCGATCCCGGTCAAGACCTCCACCGCGTGGACGCCACGGAAGTTCTCGGCGTCGGGGGCCATATACACCGGGAAGTCGGCGCGGTTCGGGCTGTGGTCACCCGCCGCGGTGAAGGGCGTGGAGTTGGCGTTTTGGATCCAGCCGTTGGGTGGATTCAAAAGGGTGATGACTTCGTCGACCTCGTGCACGCCTTGCCAGTCGGTGGCCGGGTTGCTGCCGTCGACGGGCTTCGAGTAATCGAACTGCGGGTCGCGGCGAGGCACGAAGTTTCCGTGAAAGTAGGCGATGTTGCCCAAGGCGTCGGCGTACACCGTGTTGTTCGACGAGTTGGTGCGGATGTCCATCATCTTGCGGAACTCGGCGTGGTCCTTCGTCTTCATGCGCAGATAGCTCTGTCGAAGCGCATTGACCGAGTCCCAGTTGATACGCGTGACGACCCAGCGTCCGTCCAGCATGTGGGTCACGGGCCCGTGGTGCGTGCGGTAGATGCGAAAGGTTCGCGTCGTCTTCTTTTCGCCTTCGACGACTCCGAGTTCGACCGTCTCGGTCTGCACCGGGCGCCATTCATCGCCATATCGGTACCGAAGGCCGCTTTCGTCGCGGGCGACGTTCTCGACGAACTCGTCGATGAAGTCGACATAGGTCGACGTGTGCATCCAGCCGTTGTAGGCGTTGAACCCTTGATAGACGAAGAACTGGCCCCAGGTGATCGCGCCGTACGCATTCAGACCTTCTTCGCTGACGACGTGGAATTCGCCTCGGAAGAACAAGGAGGTATGCGGATTGATCAGCAGCAGCGCGTGGCCGTCGCGGGTGAGCTTGGGGGCGATGGCGAATCCGTTGGACCCGCCCGGATCCCGAAATGGCGTCGCGGTCGCTTCGGCGACCGTAGACCGCCCGCGGCGACCGTGAACCGCAGTCTCGTCCCGGGCCGGCAGCGCCTGTTCGACGGCTCGCCCGCGGCTATAGAAGGCCTCGATGCCATCGAGAGGAATCTGTTCGATGTCGCCGCCGATCGAGCCTTCGAAGAAGTAGAAGGGCATCCACGGCTCGAAGCGAGTGAGCAAGCGAGGCTTCACTTCTGGGTGGGTCATCAGAAAGTAGTTGAGGCCATCGGCGAAGGCGTCGCACAGTCGCTGCAGCCACGGCGGTGCGGCGGCGTAGGCCGCCTCGGCCTCCTGGGGCGACATGAACAGGCGCGCCCGCAGATCGCTGTATAGCGCGCCTTCCCCCTCCATTTCGGCCAAGCGGCCGATCGCCCACACGTAGTTTCGCTCGATGCGAGGGAAGTCGTCTTCGGCTTGCGCGTACAAAAGACCGAACACCGCGTCGGCGTCCGTGGGCCCGTATACGTGGGGCACACCGAAGTCGTCGCGAATGATCGTCACTCGCGCTGCGATCGCGTCGAGGCGGTCTCGTTCGGTCAGCGGGACCGACGGCGCGGACACGGCGGTGCCGTCTTTGATCTCGGCGGCGGGCGTGGTGCACCCGGCGGCCGCGATCGCGACGGCGATGAGGGGGGCGGAGAACCGAAGGTCAATCATGGCGTAGGGGCGAGGTGACGGACGGGGCCCGACCTGGGGCCGCCCTCCGCTTCCTGGCGATCCGCGGTCACATATCCGGCGTCGGTGGGCAAGGAACCGGCGAACGGAGGACAAGACCGACGTGTTCCCGAAAGCGGCGGTCGGGTGTCGTCGGTCGGCTCAAAGCCGTCCAAACCCTTGTTTCAAGCGGTAAGGACTGGGTTTCCGTGCGCCCAGAGGCGGCATTGCCTTTGCAGATTATCCCGGCTTTAGCCCTTGGCGGCGTTGAGGGCGGCGTCGTAGTTCGGCTCTTGCGCGATCTCGGGGACGAGCTCGGTGTAGACGACCTTTCCCCCCTCGTCGACGACGACGATGGATCTCGCGGCCAACCCCGCGAGTGGGCCGTCGACCATGCGGACGCCGTAGTCATCGAGGAACGAGCCGCGGAACGTGGACAGGCTGACCACGCCATCGAGGCCTTCCGCACCGCAAAATCTCTTGTGGGCGAACGGGAGGTCCGCGGAGACGTTGAGGACGGTGACGCCATCGAGGGCCCCCGCCTTCTGGTTGAAGGTGCGGACCGACGTCGCGCAGACCGACGTATCGACGCTCGGAAAGATGTTGAGGACCTTCCGGCCGGCGTGGGTGGTGAGACCGACCTCCGCGAGGCCGGTATCCACCAACGAGAACTCGGGCGCGGCGGCCCCCACCGCGGGCAGCGAGCCGCTGGTCTGAACGGGGTTACCTTTGAACGTTATCGACGCCATGCTCCAGGCCTAGCCGGGTCGCGGGCGCTGCGCTACCCCGGTCGGATGCTCAGGTGGGTTCCAGGGCACTTTGATCCCAGAACGTCGCCTCGATCTTGTGGCCATCGGGGTCGCGGATGTAACACCCGTAGTAAGCCGCCGAGTATTCGGGCCGGGGGCCGGGCTCGCCGTCGGATACGCCGCCCGCGTCGAGCGCGGCCTTGAAGAACGCGTCGACGTGGGCCTTGGAGGCGGCCATGAACGCGAAGTGGACTCCGTTGCCGCAGGTCGCGGGACCTCTGTCGTAGGGCTCGCCTACCCAGAACTCCGGTAGCTGCTTGCCATAGGCCACCGTGCCCGGATGCTCCATGACCCGCCGGGCCCCGATCGTGGCCAGCACGGCGTCGTAGAACGCGACGGCTCGCTCGAGGTGATTGGTGCCCACGGAGACGTGGGACATGATGCTCGGTGATTCCATTCGTTCGAACCTCCACTAACGGATCTGGACGCAGACTTCCGTCTCCAGCTCTTCGGGCGGGGTCTCGTCCGGGGTGTTGAGATAAACTTCGATCACCGGAACGTCTTCGAGTTCGACGCCTCGGTGGGGCAACCAGTGGCCCAGTAACGCGACGTAGACCGCCGACAGGGTTTCGTGGGGGCCCCGGTGACGGGCCACCGCGTACTGCCCGCCTCCGACCGTACGGCGAACCCAGCCGTCCGGAAGCCGGGAGGGAACCTCGTTTTCGGGCAGGATCAGGCAGGCGTCGTACCGGAGCCGTTCGGCCGCGGTGATCTCCGGGTCGTCGTAGACGAGGGCGAGGGAGCCCAGCGTGCGGGCGAACAGGCCTGTCCGAGCC
>JANQQN010000503.1 GCA_028289325.1 Myxococcota bacterium
TCGTACGACCTCGCGCCACCGGTCATCTCGGGCGCTCTGACCCTCGAATGGGACCTTCCCGCCGTTCCCCTCGCTGTCCGAGCCGAAGGGGCCATGCGGCGCCTCGCTTTCGACATCGCCGCCGTCGACCCCACCGGATTCCTGATCGATACCCGAGGCGTGCTCGAGCTTCGGGTCCTTCTCACCGACGCCCTGGAGCTTCGCCCGCAGGTCGGATTGCGAGCGACCATCGTCTCCGTCGACGAGGTCGACAACGCGGTCGTGGTCTCGTCCACGGCCATCGCCCCCATCGGCGGGGTGCGGGCCATCTGGGACCTCACCGAGCCCCTGCAGGTCATACTGGGGCTCGAGGCGGGTTACGTCGTCTCCTACGATGAGCGCCCGGCCCGGACCGGTAACTCACCGGGCGGCCTGGCGCTGGGTTTGGATCTGTCGCTGCGGTGGTGGCTATCCAACACCTGGGCCCTGACCGCCGACGGGCGGGCGACCCTCGACCGGATCGACTTCTCCGGCGTTCCCACCCGAACCGCCGCCGGGTCGGCGACGGACCCGGTTCGTGACGCTTCGCTGTCCATCCTCGACACGGCGCTGCGATTGGGCGTCGTCGTGAGCCTGTGAGCCAGGGCAACACGTTGGGACCGATCGCCGGTCAGGCCCGCACGGCGCGGCGCCTGCTGTGGGGGCTACCGACCGGATTCATCGTGCTGATCTTGCTCGTCCGCGCCGTGATCAGCGCGGAGCCCGTCCGGCGCGCGATCGCGGTTCGGGTCGCGGAAGCGCTCGCCAACCGAACGCAGGGATCCGTGCAGCTGTCCGGCGTGACGTTCGACTGGAAGCTGGCCCCCTGCCTTCGCAACCTGCAGATCTACACTCGACAAGGCGAGCACCGCCTCGACGTCGCTAGCAAGCAGGCCTGCGTCGAGCGATGGTTTTCGGCCGTCGGCTCCGGCTTTCGCGCGGTCCGAGTGCGCCTCGACACCCCCAAGATCGTGCTTCGCCGCGAGCCCGAAGGAAGCGGCGAAGCCCCGTTCGTGGTCGCGCGCCCCGAAGCGCGACGTCCGACCGCCTCCGAGCGAGCCACCCTACGGGAGCTGACCGTGGTCTTCGACGGCCTGAGTCTCGAATGGGCCAAGCTGCCTGTCCCCGAGCAGCTCGCCAACGGCACCTTCGGCCCCATCGGCGGACGGATCACCGTGCAGAGGCGGGGCCCGCTGTCCGCGATGTCGATCGCCATCCAAGATCGCGACCGAGCCACTCGGCTCGACGGACGGGCCACGCCGACCGCCGACGGTTGGGACCTGGCGGCAGGGGTGGAAGGAGACATGGTCCGGCTGTTCGGGCCCGTTCTCACCGCGCTGGACCTCGACGTGCGCAAGATGCCGTGTCGGGGCCGCCTCGGCGCACGGTACGGCAGCCGCAAGCTGACTCTCGATCTCGACCTCGAGCAGTACGACGTCGACTTCGCGGCCGATGTCCTGTCCTCGGGGCGCCTGGTCGGCCTGACCGGACGCCAGCAGTTCCGAATGACCGCCAACCTCGACACCGGCACCGTCATCCTCGGACCGGGGCTCATCGAGCTCAACGGCGTACCCATCGAAGCCGCAGGACGCGTCTTCCCGTCGGGAGGCGAACCGGCATTTCTCGCCGAGCTGTCTGTGCCTACGATCCGCATGGGGCGGCTTTTGGCCTCGATCCCCAGTCCTCCGGTTCGCGACGTCGCCAGTCGCATCGACCCCTCGATTCGATTCGCCCTGTCGTTCGAGGTGCGCGGTCTGTTGTCCGACGCGGCGACCTGGGAGCCCAAGCTCGAGTACCAGCTCGTCGGGGTGACGCCCGAGACCCGCACCGGTCTCGAAGCGCTGTCGGGCCCCTTTCTGTACCGCCCGTTGACCGCCGAGGGCCGCCGAGGCCCGCCCGTCCGGCGGGGCCCACGGACGGAAGGCTGGCTTCGATACGCGAGGATTCCGTATCTCTTTCGACGCGCGATCATCATCGCCGAGGACGCGACGTTCCCGTTTCACCGCGGGGTCGAGCTCGAGGAAGTCAAAAAGGCGATCGAGGCCGCCGTTCGACGCGGGGACCGGGTCCGCGGCGGTTCGACCCTCACCCAGCAGCTGGTCAAGAACCTGTTTCTATCTCGAGATCGGACCGCCCTTCGAAAGGCCGCCGAGCTGCTGCTGACGTTCCACTTGGAGTCCGTCCTCGATAAGCGTCGAATCTTCGAGCTGTACGCCAACCTCATCGAATGGGGACCCGGCATCTACGGCCTGAACGCGGCCGCCCAGCATTACTTCGGGCGACCGCCCCAGGCCCTCGCTCCGGTGGAGATGGTCTACCTGGCGACGATCATTCCCAACCCGATCCGATATCACAAACACTTCGAGCGAGGCGCCCTGCCCGAGCGCCATCGACGCAAGGTCACTTTCCTGCTCGCGCGGCTTCATCGGCTCGGCCAGCTGTCCGACGCCGAATTCGAGGTGGCCCAAGCGACCCCCATCGAGTTCGCGTCCCGACCTCGGCCGTGAGCGCTATCGCGCACACCGGAACCCCGTGGCCATGTCGCGGTGGAACAGG
This sequence comes from Myxococcota bacterium, assembly GCA_028289325.1. GTDB lineage: Bacteria > Myxococcota > Kuafuiibacteriia > Kuafuiibacteriales > Kuafuiibacteriaceae > JANQQN01. The sequence goes on from JANQQN010000503.1 coordinate 2,575, forward strand.
CTCAACGGTGACGAGCGGGGGGACGATCGCCCGTCGGCCCAGCTGGCCCCCAGCACCTGCACCAGGCCCCGACGATTCAAGACCGAGTCCGCCGTCCATTCCGACACGCTTCCTGACATGTCGACGAGCTCGGGGGGTCCGGCGGCCGTCCACAGCCGAAAGACGAGCCCTCGGTTGGACTTCCGCTCACGTCGGCGAGCGTCTGCCGCCGCGTGGCGCCACTCGTCTCTCGTCGGCAGACGCTTGCCGGCCCACCGACAATACATGTCGGCTTGCGTCCACGACACGCAGTTGATCGGACGATCGTCGCGACCGATCCGGCCCCAGTGGCAGTGGTCGCTGGTCACGTCGCGAAGACCGGACGGGCCGCCGACCGACGACCGCTGCAGGCCCAAGATTGAGCATCCCCCCGCTTCGACGCAGCGACGGTACTGCCGAACCGTAACTTCGGCGCGATCGATGAGAAAGCCGGGCAAGCGAACCGGCCGCCGGGCATCGGAACAACCGCCGTCAGAGCACTCGTCGATGACGAGGCCGGCGGGGACAGGAACCATCGCCGTGGCGTTGGGTTCGGACTGAAGGAAGCCAACACCCAGGATGACGATGGTGAGCGCGAATGCGGACCACGAGGCCGCGGTCCATAGGCGATCTGAAGCTAGGCGGTCTTGAGCCATCGAGACCTCCTTTGCGTCGCATAACCGAGACCGAGCGCACCGCCAGCACGCGCGGTGGCCCGGACACAAAGAAGATCCAGAGTGCGTTTAGACTTCATAAGAGATCATGCATATCTCATCTTCACCCCGATTGTCTATGCCAACCGGATCACACCTCCGCCACGCGGAGATTGAATCTACTTAAGAGAATGAAACGCAGGCCGGGACAGCACCGGCCTTGCGTATTCCGCGGTGTGCGCTGGGACCGTCGATGGATCTCGTCGACCCAGCGAGCCTTGGCCGACGGGGCCGCTTTGTGACGGCGTGGGTATCCGAAGAAGGGGGGCTCAGTAGAGCAGCTCGATCCAGCGGCCGCCGGCCTGAAGCTCGGCCTTTCTTCGCAGCCACTGTTCGCGAGAGTCGACGATGCCCGCGAAGACGTCGTCGAGATGATCGCGGATCTCTTCCATGCCCGCCACGAAGACGTAGGTCTTGTGGTCGAGGAGCATGGTCCAGATCTCCATGCCTCGGTCGCCGATCGCCTCGTCCCACGCGATGGGATCGGACCAGTGCGGTCGGGGACTGAGGGCTTTGAAGGCCTCGAACGTGCCCTTGTCGTAATACTGCGCGAAGTCGTCACGCTCTTCGTTCATGTAGATAAGCTCGAGCCCGCTGCGCGCGCCGTAGAACAGGCGCACGGCGCCCGCGAAATCGGGGCGCGTAGCGTACAGGAGCTTCATGTACGCGCGAAATGGCGCGATCCCCGTGCCCATTCCGATGAGGACGATGTTGGCGTCGTTCTCCTCCGGAATCTTGTAGGGCGTGCCGTACGGCCCGGTGATGGTCAGTCGATCGCCAGACCGGAGATCACAGAGGTAGTTGGACGCTCGCCCCTGGTATCGCTCCCCGCTGTAGTCATCGATGTAGCTGACCCGCTTGACCGCGACGACGATCCGCTGGGTTCCGTTGCCCGCCGACGCCGGAATATCCGCCACGCTGTACAACCGGAAGTGGTCTTTGCTGCCGAAAGCGCTTTCGGCGGGCACGATGATGCCGAAGTTGTGACCGACCTCGAACTTGGGGCCGTCTTGGATATCGATCACCATCTCCCGCACCTCATCGGTTTCGGGGGGCGAGATCCTCTCCGAGGACACCACTTTGCCCTCGAACCGGTACGTCGTGTCAAATTCATCTAGACGCATAACGTTTCCTTTCAGTGGGACGAGCTGTCTTCGAGGGACACGCGGCCCATCTCATCTCGTTCGGACTTCGAACGGTCACACGGCGCTGCGCAGCCACACTTGCCGCAGCTGATCCGGTGTTCGAGCGCGTCGTCTTCGGGCGACTCCGGGAAGAATACCTGCCCCCAGATCCGCTGTACGAAGGCCCAAACCACCATCAGCGCCGCGATGCCGGTCACGGCGATGACGTAAGACTTCAGCATCATCAACCTCCCAGCCCGGCGAATCCCATGAACGCCACCGATAGCAGGCCGGCGACGGTCAGGGTGAGCGCCGTCCCTCGAACGACGTCAGGTAGGGAAGCAAGATCGAGACGTTCCCGCACGCCCGCGAGCAGAATCAGCGCGAGACTGAATCCCGCGCCCGCGCCCAGCGCGTACACCAGCGACTGCACGAAGCTGTAGCCCTTGTTGGTCTGAAAGAGCGCAAGACCCAAAATCGCGCAGTTGGTGGTGATGAGGGGCAGGAAGATGCCCAAGGCTCGGAAGAGTCCAGGGCTCGTCTTCTTGATGAACATCTCCACCAACTGAACCGTCGACGCGATCACCGCGATGAACGAGATCAGTTTGAGGTACGGGGCATCGATGGCGATCAAGAACGCGTTGATTCCGTACGCACACGTCGAGCTCACGAGCATGACGAACATGACCGCCCCGCCCATCCGCGCTGCCGTCGCGACCTTGCCCGAAACCCCCAGGAACGGACAGATCCCCAGGAAGTACGCGAGGACGAAGTTATTGACCAAGCAGGCGTTGAGGAAGATCGAGCCCAGGGATTCTTCGTTCATGCCGAGCCCTCCTCGGTCGTCGCTGGGCGCTGCTGGGCCGCTTTGAACGCGTTGAACACCACCAGCCAAAGCGCGAGAGTAAAGAAGCCTCCGCTGGGAAGGATCATGATGATCCAGGGCTGAAAGGACTCCGGGAACAGCGCGATGCCGAACAACGAACCGTTGCCCAGGATCTCTCGGACCCCGCCGAGGCAGAACAAAGCAAAGGTGAAGCCGACCCCCATGCCGGCCCCGTCGAGGATCGAGCGGCCGATCGTGTTCTTCGAAGCGAAGGCCTCGGCGCGCCCGAGAATCAGGCAGTTCACGACGATGAGGGAGATGAACGCGCCCAGCGCCTTGTGCAGGTCGAGACTGATCGCCTGGATGAGATAGTCGACGACGGTCACGAAGGTCGCGATGATCAGGATGTAGGTCGCGATTCGGACCTGTTTGGGGATGAACGCGCGCAGCGTCGACACCACCGTATTGGACATCACGAGTACGAACAGCGTCGCGAGCCCCATCGACAGCGCGTTGATCGCCGAGTTCGTCACCGCGAGCACCGGGCACATGCCCAGGACCTGAACAAAGACGGGATTCTCCCGCCAAAGCCCCTTCACGAACTCGTCGGTGGACGTAACGGTCGTATCAGTCATCCTGACCGCCTCCCTTGTCGAAGTCACCCCGGCGGCGCTCCAGCGTCGGAACCCATTCCGCGGCGCTGTCGCGCAGCATATCAGCGATGGCCACCGATGAGATCGTCGCCCCGGTGATGCCATCGACCTGCCAAGGATTGTCTTTTTCGCCGCTCTTCACGGCTTCGATCGGGTGCGCGACCGCGCTGCCATCCTCGGTGAGAGAGACGTCCAGGGCCTCGAAGTTGGCCAGGAACGCGGGATCTTTTTCGATCTTGTCTCCGAGACCGGGGGTCTCTTTGCTCTCCAACACCTGCAGACCCACGATGGCGTCCTTTTCGAAGGAGTAACCGTACAGCACGGTGATCACGTCTTGATACCCCATGCCGCGGGCTTCGATGGCCAGCCCCGCCAGGCGTCCACCGTCGTCGTACCCCGCATAAACGAGGCGACCTTGGGCGCCGGCTTGCCCGACACGCTCGAACGACCCCGTGTCCGTTTGACGGAAGGTCTCGGATGAGACCGCGCCCGGAATGACGGTGAACACCGCACGCTGCAGGGCCTCGGCTCGATTCTTGGCGATGATCGGCTTCGTCAGCTCGAAGACGCTGACGATCAGCAGCCCGCAGAGAATGCCAACCCCGACCAGCGCCCGGTACATCTTGAAGGTGCTGGGGGGGCTGGGGGCAGCGATGTGCGTATCCGCCGTCATGTCCGCGCCCTCGCCGTTCCGAACGTGGTGGGCTGGATGAGCCCGTCGATCTGGGGGACGAACGCGTTCGCGATCAGGATCGCATACATGACCCCTTCCGGCATCCCGCCCCAGATCCGAATGACCACCGTCAAGACGCCGATCAGGACCCCGTGCAGCACGACCCCTCGGTGGGTCATCGGCGACCCCACCATATCCGTCGCCATGAACAGCGCGCCGAGCATGAGGCCGCCGGAGAACAACATGAACATCGGCGGTGGATAGGCCTGGGCGTCCGCGAGGTACAGGGCACCGCTGAGCAGGTACACGGTGAGCAGAATGACCACCGGGATCCGCCAATTCATCATATTGCGGGCGATGAGATACAGGCCTCCGAGAAGAATGAGCACCGCGCTCGTCTCGCCCGTCGAACCCGTCGTGAGCCCGAACATCAAGTCCGAGGTCTCGGCCAACTGGTGGTCGAACTTCCACGCCGACAGCGGCGTCGCGCCCGACACCCCGTCGTACACCGGCCGCGCGAACGGGGCCGCGAGCATGGAAGAGGGCACACTGACGAAGCGATCGGCAGCGAACGCGGTGTGCCAGGTGGTCATGGCCACTGGAAACGCGGCCTGCAGCACCGCCCGGCCGACCAGAGCGGGATTGAACGGGTTGTACCCCAACCCCCCGAAGATGAACTTACCGAGGGCCACGGCCACGAACCCCCCGATCGCGGTCATCCACAGCGGAAGCGACGGCGGCAGGGTCAGGCCGTACAGCAGACCGGTGATCGCCACCGACCAGTCGCCGAGGGTCGACGCCCTTCCCGACGCCCGACACAGCAGGTGCTCGGACAACAGGCAGGAGCCCGTCGCCACGACCAGGGTCAGCAGCCCCGCGAGGCCGAACCCGTAGACCGCGAACCCCGCCGCAGGAAGCAGCGCCCACACGACGCTCTGCATGATCGTTTCGACCGTAGACCCCTGATTGATGTGCGGGGACGTGTGGATCTGCAGCGTCTTAGCCAAGGAGCTCATGATGCCTTCGCCGCCTTCCTGACGGAGGTCTTGGCCATCCGGAAGTATTGAACGAGCGGGATGTTCGACGGGCAAACGAACGAGCACGACCCACACTCGAAACAATCCATGAGGTGATGGTCGTCGGCCATCCGCTGGTAGCTCTCGTTGACCGCCAAGACCCCCAGCTCCGACGGGTTGAGAAACATCGGGCACGCATCGACGCACCGCCCACAGCGAATGCAGGGGTAGGTGGGCCGATCCAGCACCTTGCCCGTCTCCCGCTCCGTGAACGCGACCACCCCCGAAGTCCCCTTGACGACGGGGATATCAAGGCTCGACGCCGCTGGCCCCATCATGGGGCCGCCCATGAACACCCGGGTCAGATCATCGGTCACCCCCACTTCATCCATGATGAAGCGAAGCGGGGTGCCGATGGGCATTCGGTAGTTGCCTTTCTTCTCGACGCCGGGGCCGGTGATGGTGACGACGCGCTCTTGAATGCCGCGGCCGTGAGGCAGGAGCCGACCGATCTCCGCCGTCGTCGCCACGTTGATGCAGATCGCGCCGACGTCGAGGGGAAGGCCTCGCGACGGAACCTGTCGATCGAGCAACGCGGCCACCAGCATCTTCTCCGCCCCTTGCGGGTATTTGACGGGAAGGACCAGCACCTCGGCCTCCAGGTCATCCGGCAAGTTCTGCCTCAGGGCATCAGCGGCATCGAGCTTGTTCGCTTCAATGGCGATAATCGCCCGCTCGGCGCCGGTCACCTTGAGGACGTAACGGATCCCCATGAAGACGTCGGCCTGTTGCTCGAGCATCACCCGATGGTCGGTCGTCAAGTAAGGTTCACACTCGACGCCATTGATGATCGCGGTGTCGACCGGCTTGTCATCGGGAACGTTGAGCTTGACGTGGGTCGGAAACGCCGCCCCGCCCAGCCCAACGATGCCCGCGCTTTGGATCGCGGCCACGATCTCTTCTTTCGAAGCCGTGACGTCGACCGGGTCTCCTTCCAGGACCTCCTGCGACGAGCTCGGATAGGGCTCGAGGTATACGCCTTCGACCATCTGGCCGGTGATGCTGGGCATCAACCCGATGCGCTTGACGACCCCCGACGCCGGCGCGTGCATGGCCACGGACATGTATCCGTCGGGTTGCCCGAGGGCTTGCCCCCGGACAACCTCCTGCCCTTCGCGCACCACCGGCTGGGCCGGCTTGCCGAGGTGTTGAGTGAGCGGGATCCGGAGCAAGGGAGCGAACGGAAACTGCCGGATGGGCAGTTTCCGTGTCGTCTCCTTGGACTCCGGCGGATGCACTCCGTGCCCGAAAGTTTTTGATTTGAACAGGGATAGCATCGTCGGCTTACCAATCCTCGGTCCGGCGCCTCAGTTATACTTCTTGGCCCGTTCGACCCACTTCTCGGCGTCCTTCTCGCTCATGTCTTTGGGCAATCCAGGGTGAATCACCTGGGCCGTGCACTTCTCGGCCGCTTTGACCAGGTCTTTGTAAGGTCCGGCCAGGGGATCCTGGATGAAGGCCTTCTTCTGCTCATTGTACTTGAACATGGCCGGGTTGATGTTGATGCACTCGTCGCACGACGTGCACTCGTCGGTATCGATCCACGGCGCCATGTAGCCGCCGCCATCGGAGGCCGCGGTCGCGCCATTGCCGCCGCTGGTCGGAAGCGTCACCAAGGGCGCCTCCGCCGCGAGCCCGGCCACGACCTCCGTCGCGCCGTCGGCCCCGTCGGCAAGCCTCATCAGCCCGGAGGCGATGCGACCGATCACTTCCTGTTTGACCTTGGACTCGATGTCTTCGGCCGGCTGGGCCTTCGGCGTCCCGCCCGCGATCGCCCGCAGCATCACCCAGAAGTCCCGGCGCTCCTCGCAGGACGCGACCATGATCGAGCTCGCCAACAGTCGAGACAAATGGCCCTTACGGTCCACGCTCCAAACGTAGGGGAACTTGCCTTCGCGCTCGTCGGCGGGAAGATCCAAGAACTCCGCGATGGGCATCATGTTCTCGTTCCAGGTATCCGGCGGCGCCCTTCGGAAGTGTTTGCGGAACCGAGCCTCGGTCACCGCAAAGTCCGCAAAGGTCATCGGGAGCTCCATCGACCGCTCGCGGCTGCCTTCCTTGTAGTTCAAGGTGTACGTCGGCCAGTCGCTGCCCATCTGCGGGTTGCCGTCGAGGTCGAAGCACTCTTCAGGAGTCTTTCCGTTGTCCGGGTTGTACCGGAACAGAGGATAGGCCCGCGACTCGACCGCCAACTTGGCTTGCGCATGGCTCATGTCGTCGCCGATCCCGTGCTCGGGCTGGCACGACGAGTAGAGGTTGAACAACGCCGGGCGACGTGCCTTGAGCCCCTCGATGAACCCTTCGATCATGTGGTTGGCGTGAGCGATCGTACTCTGCAGGACGTACGTCGTTCGGTGGGCCATGCCGATGAGCCCGATCTCCTTTCTCGGCTCCTCCTTACCCTTGATCACCTTTCCGTACTGGGCCATGTCGGACACTTGCCCGATGAAGCCCGAAGTGCACGCCTGACCGCCGGTATTCGAGTAGACCTGCGTGTCGACGACCACGACCTTGATCGGTTTGCCCGACGCCATCAGCCGAGACAAGTTCTGGAAGCCGATGTCGTACATCGCGCCATCGCCGCCGATGGCCACCACCGGCGGGCACAGCTCCCACTCTTCGTCCGTGAACTGATGCCAGTTGAAGTACGTGAAGAACTCGTCGTGCTCGGCGGAGCGATACTTGCCCTGCACTTCGAGCTCCGCCTGTCGGATGGCCCGGAAGCCTTCCGCCATCTTCGCCATATGGCCTTCGAAGATGCCCATGGCGATCGACGGCGAGTCCTGGAAGAGATGGTTCGTCCAGGGGAAAGGATACGGGTTGAACGGATAGGTGCTACCCCAGACCGACGTGCAGCCCGTGGCGTTGATGATACCGAGGCTCTTGCGGCCGGTGCCGGTCGTTCCTTTCGTGTATCGCCACCGCAGCTGTTTGACCTTCGCCAGCAGCTGGGACACGCGACGGAGCCACTCCTGGTCGATGGGATCTCCGCCTCCCTTGCCTTCGAGAAGGTTGGCGAGCTTCGACAGCGTGACGTCGGTGTTGGAGAGTCCAGACACGACCTGGGTCATGGACGTCGTGTCGCTGACGTCGATGCCCTTCATCAGCGTGGCCTGGGTGTGCTGTTCCAGGCGTTTGATGAGGTCATCGAGGTACGCGACGTGCTTCTCGACCCGCGGTCGCATCAACGCCTCGACGGTCGCGGTGAACAGGTGAACGGCCGTCTTCTCCGAGCACCCCAAGCACGCGCCGTCGCCGCTGGCGAAGGCCTGGTAGATGGACTTGTCGAGCAAGATGGTCTCGAGCGCGCCAACGCCCTCTTCCAGGTTGTCGACCCGAACGTACTTCTGCTTGGTCGTCGGCAGATCCAGCCAGAAATCCCAATCGCTCTTCAGCTTGGAGATGCTGTCGTTGGTCTGCATCACCGCGCGCAGCGCGTCGTCATTGCAGACCTCGACGCACTCCATGCATCCCTTACAGGTGTACGGGTTGATGGTGATGCTCAACAGGCCGCCGCCGCCCGCTTCTTGCTTCTCCACGTTGGTGAAGTACGGGCGGGAAAGGGCGAACTGGAAGCCGTTCAGGGCCTCCCGGAACGCGCCAAACTCGGTCTCGAGTTGCTTCTTGTCGTCGGCGCCCAGGTCGCTTCCTTTGACCGTCAGCTTGATCGCGTCTTCGATGAGCTCGTCGACGGGCTCGCTCTCGGTCCCTGCGGTGAGCAAGGTGCGAAGGTGCTTCTCCATGCTTCGCACCGCCTTCGGGAGGTGCTGGGTGCTCTTTCCTGCCTTCTTGACCCGGGACACCACGGTATCCAGGACCTGCGACACCTCGCTTACGAGGCCCGGAATCGCGGTATCCGGGCAAACCGTGTAGCAGTCACCGCACGCGGTGCAGTTCTCGGGAACCCATTCCGGATGCTGAAAACGAATGCCGGTCATGTCGCGGAACACCGAGGTCACCGCGGGCATGACCCCCAGGCCGATGAACGGGTCCGTGATGTTGTCGTTGCCGTTGCCGCGAGCGTAGAACGCGCCCGTTTGCTCCCAGAACCGATGGATGTCCGTCGCCGGGGCATCGCTGACCGGCATGCGCCGGAGCATGAACGGAACGTCCGAGGCGCCGTTGGTCGCTTTGCCGTTCGTCTTCTTGACCTCGGTGATCCCCGTCGCGGGAACCTCGAAGACCTCGTCGAAGCCACGGCGGACGACGCGCATGTTGTCCTCGACGACCCGCGCCCCCTTCGAGCCAAACTTGTACTCGATCTGGTCGCGGATGGCCTTCAACAGCTGTGCTTCGGACAGCCCGGCGTCGTTCATGACCGGGGAGACCTTGAAGAAGGACCCCTGGAACGCGATGCCCTGCATGCGCAGCTGCAGCTCGGAGTCGGTCGCTTCTTCGCGGGCCACCTTGAACGCGTCGATGGCATACAGGCGGATCTTCTTGTCGATGATCTGACGCTGATACTTGCTGGGGATCGAAGCCCAGACGTCTTCCGGCTTGTTATGTTCGCTCTGAATGATGAACGTACCGCCCTCTTTCAGGCCGGCCAGCGCGTTGGTATGGCCGAAGACGTTGGGGTCGGGCGACAGCACGACGTCGACGTAGAAGTACTCGCAGTTGATCTTGATCGGCTCGGGCGCCGCGGACAGATAATACGTCGTCGGCTGGCCTTTCTTCTCGGACCCGTATTTCGGGTTCGCCTTGATGTGGTAGCCGAGAAGCTCGAACAGGGTCATCGCCAGGTTCTTGCCCGTGGTGATCGCACCCCAGCCGCCGATCGAGTGGAAGCGAACGGTGATCGCGCCTTTGGGCATCAGGTTCGGGTTCTCCGACCCGCGTACCGCCAGCGCCTTGACGTCCGGATAACCGTTTTGAATCGCGTCTTGGTGCAGCGCCTGTTTCGGCGTGAACGGCTCGTCGCGGAGGAAGTCGATAGACAGATAGAACTGCTTTTTGTGTCCGCCCTGCGGCAGCATGTTCTCGACGGCCCCGATCAACCCCTCGGGCTGAAGATCGCGGCTGCCCATCCCGAAGCAAGCCGAGTACAGCGGCGGCGCTTCGGATGCCGAGCGATAAACGTCGAGCCTCGGGTACGCCGCGTTCGACGTGTCGCGACCATTCTCGATGCATTTCCCGATCGTGGCCCGAATCTCCCGCATCATGGGAAGGTCGGCGGCCAACGGTTGGTCGAGGCGCTCGAGAACCGCGACGCCTTTGCGCCCCTTGAGCACCCGACTCAACAGGTCGGCAGGGAACGGTCGGAACATCGCAACGTCGACGACGCCCACCTTGATCTTGCGGTGAGCACGCAGGTAGTCGGCCACCGCCTCTGCGCTGGGCACGACGCTGCCCTGACCCACGAGCAGATAGTCCGCATCGTCGGCCAGGTAAGTCATGACCCGGTCGTATCGACGGCCGGTCAGGGCGTGGAACTCTTCGAACGCCTGGGCCGAGAGCGACTCGATGTGATCGAAGAAGAACGGCCGCTGGGCGGCGACGCTCTGCATGTAGCTGTCTTGGTTCTGAACCAAGCCCGCCATGACCGGGTTGTCGACGTCCCACAGCTCGGGGATCCGGCGCCGCGTGGGGCCGTAGATGATCTGCTGAGCCGGGGTCGGCGTCTCGATGATGTCGTCGGGCCGACCGAGGTATTCGGCGATGAGCTCGCGCTCGGGCACGACCAGAGACTCGATGAGGTGGGTAGTCAGAAAGCCGTCTTGCGCCACCACGCCCGGATTCAGCGCCAGCTCGGCGATCCGGTGGGCGATGATGTTGAAGTCGGCGGCATGCTGCGCGTTCTTGGCGAACAGCTGAAAGAAGCCGGTGTCGTCGATGCAGTGGTAGTCGTCGTGACCCGCGTGCACGTTGAGCGTGGCCTTGGTCATCGCGCGGGCGCCCACGTTCAGGACGTACGTCAAGCGCTTGCCCACGGCCGCGTACAGCGACTCGTGCATGTACGCGATGCCTTGGCCGGACGAGAAGTTGGCCGACCGAAGCCCGGTCATCGAGAGCCCGGCCGTGACCCCCGCCGCGGCGTGCTCGCCTTCCGGCTCGATGAAGATCAGAGGACGGCCGGAGATGTTGATATGGCCACGGGCAGCCTCCTCGGCCCAATACTCGCCCATCTGCGTAGACGGCGTAATCGGATAGGCCCCCGCCGCGTCACTGGACTCGCGCTCGCACATGATGACGGCGGTGTTTCCGTCCATCGCGGCCCGGGTTCCTGGGTACTTGAAGCTACTCTTTTCTTTCTTCATGAACATAGCCTTCGCCTCGTTAGCTTTGAAACCGCGTTTATCAGGTGGGCGCTTCGGGTCGAACGCCCTGCCGAATGATCTTCTTGGCGGCCATCCCCTTGATCGGAGGGAGATTGCCCTCGAGCCATACAATGGACCCCGTCGGACACCGCGAAACGGCGTCCTTGATCTGTGGTCTTGAGTAGTCGACAACAGGAAGGTTGCCTTGCATGGTCACCAATCCCGGGGCGTCCATCGCGCACCGCCCACACGCCGTACAGGCGACCTCACAGTCGGCAACGAGCTCGTCGCCCTTTTCGAGAGACCGACACTGCACCCAGAGCCGATGGCTCACCGGATGCAAAGAGAACAAGTCCTTGGGGCACGCGGTCACGCAGTCACCGCAGGCGGTGCACTTTTCGAGGTCCACGACCGGCAGCGCGTGCGCGTTCATGGTGATCGCGTCGAAGTCACACGATACTTCGCAGTCACCGAGCCCCAGACATCCCCAAAAACAGCCTTTTCCTCCCCCTGCGACCTGCGACGCGGCCTGACAGGACGACAGGCCGAGATAGTGCGCATGGTTTCGAGCGACGTTGGTGCCGCCCGCACACGCCAGTCGAGCCACCCGTTTCTCTTCCCCGCCTACGTCGACCCCGAGGTACGTCGCGATCCGGCTTCGGCCCTCTTCGGTGCTGACCGTGCATTTGCCGGGCGTGGTCTTCAGGGCCACCAGCGCTTCCGCGAACGGACGACAGCCGGGGAATCCGCAGGCACCGCAATTGGCGAGGGGCAGCATCTCCTCCACCTCGTCGATGCGAGGGTCTTCTTCGACATGCAGCTTGCGGTTCGCTACCACGAGAAGGGTGGCCAAAATGAAGGTCAGCGCCCACATGGCACCAACGGCAGTCACGACGACCAGGAGCTCCACGCCCGTCCCGCGAGCAATCCACGTGCCACCGGGTATGCCGTAACGCCGGCGTCCGGAGATAGTTCCCACGTAACGGAATCGTTCAAGAATCAGCGGACACGCCGCGGCCGGGCTCGCGTATGCCGACGCGGGAGTGTCTCGACTCAGTAACAGCCGTTACCAATCGCTGCGCTCAGACCCGAATCTCGTGTCCCGCGAAGCGGGCATCAGCGTGGAGATTTTGGCGGAGACAGCGCGGTTCCGCGTGTTCCTGGAAGTCGTTTGTGACTACGGTATCCCGATGACCCACTCATCCACAGACTGAGTTACGGTGTCGAATCGATGTCCATGCCCAGCCCGCTCGCCACCATCGTTCATGACGCAGGCCGTCCAGCCCGACGCTTGGACTTCTGGCGGTCATGCGTATCTCATGTCCGCGAAAACATGTGCTTGTCGACCGGGGCCTGTACCGACCTACCGAGCCCTTTGTGCTGTCTACTCAAAAGAGTGACCATTGCGTAACGACCTACACGTGGTGCTCGTGGAGCCGGAGATTCACTGGAATACGGGCAATATTGGGCGCACCTGTCTCGCGGCCGGGGCTCAGCTGCATCTCATCGAGCCGCTCGGGTTTTCCTTGGACGACAAGGCCGTCCGGCGAGCCGGGCTCGACTACTGGGTCCGCGTGGACCCCAAGGTGTGGCCCAGTTGGGACGAATTCGAGCGCAAAAGCCCGCCCCTAGGCGCGCTTTCGCTCGTGAGTCCCGACGGCGCCCGGTCGCTGTGGAGCGTCGACCTGCGGCCGCCGACGGTGCTGGTCTTCGGTCGCGAGAGCACCGGCCTGCCGTCGGACCTCCGGCACCGTCACCGGCCACGGTTGGTCAGCCTGCCCATCGCCAGCCCCCACGTGCGGTCGCTCAATCTGTCCACGTGCGTCGGCATCGCGCTGTACGAGACCCTGAGACAGCGACAGACGGCGACGGGGAGATGACCGACGTCCTCGTCGAGGCTGCGGTTCTGCGTCGGAACTCCCGTCGCCGCGGACTTACCTGGCTTGCTCACGCTTGCCCCCCAGCGCCGTAGAGAATCGAGATTGCCACGATCCTATCCTTCGGTGGGTGATGTGACGGGTACTCGTCGTCCGCCCCGCATCGAAGGCCGCTTCTACGCGGCGTTTGCCTATGCCTATGAATTGAAGCTGTCCCGAGATATCGTCTGCACTCACCGTGTGTTCTCCTCGCTTGTATTGTTTGGTGGTACTTTCA
>JANQQN010000135.1 GCA_028289325.1 Myxococcota bacterium
GGGACGCCGGCCACCGCGTGCTGACCGCGGTGGCGGGCATAGGGAGCGTCCTGGCCCGCACGAACCCCGTCGAGGCGGTCCGGTACTTCGACGCGCAACTGCCCGCCCAGCCCCCTTCCGCCCGCGTCGTCGAACCGTGGCTGGACGCCCAATACGCTTACTTGGGGGCCCTGTCGCGGGTTGGAGAGTTCGGGCGCGCCGATGCGGGCACCCTCGCCATGGCCAAAGTGATGGACGCTTTTGGCGTGCAAAGCCCCCGTAAACGAGGACGGTTGAGCCAGCTGTTGGCGGGGGTCGCGAAGCGTGCCGGCGACGCGGAGCAGGAGAATCGCCACTGGGAGGATACGGTCAAGTACATGCGGGCGGCCGACAACCCCGCCGCCTTAGCGGTGATGCTCAACAACTGGGCCATTCATCTCGGTCGTCGTCAGCGCTACGCGGAGTCCGAGGCCGCGTTCCGCGAGGCGTTGTCGATCTTCGAAGACGCGGGGCTTGAAGATCCGACGTTTGCCAACGTCCTGCGCAGTTATGGCGGGCTGTTGTTCCGGACCGGCCGGGTCGACGAGGCCATCGCGGCCACGAAAAGGTCGCTATCGCTGCTCCCCGCCGACGCCCAGGCCTACGGGCGCTTCGTCGCCGAGCGTAATCTCGTGCGGTACAGCTTCGTCGCCGGTGACATCGACACCACTGTCGAGGCGCTGATACGCGCGCTGTTTGCCGCCAGGCGCGCCTTCGCCGACGACCCGGCGGTGCCGCAGCGACTGGCCCGACTGTTCGCGAAGACCATGTTCTTCGCGAAGCGCTACGACTTGGCGGCGACGACCCTCGGGTACCGCGGCGGCGAGTGCCGAACCGAGGCTCGGCTGATTCAGGCGATCGAAGGGCGAGAGCATCCGAATGATCGTCCGCGGCGCGCGGCGATCTGGGCGGGGCTCGCGTCGCTCGAGGAAAAAGGTCGATCCGGTCGCCTTACCAACGACGACCTCGACGCGTATCTGGCGCTGTACGCCCGGGAGATTCCCGTGTTCTTCGATGCCCTCGACCACTGGCGGGTGCTGCATCGACTGATGGCGCTTCCGGGGGTGACGCGCCCCGTAGATGTGAAGAATCGATACGACGCCCTCGACGCGAGCCGACAGCGGGCCCAGGCGCTGATCCGCGAGACACCTGAGGTATCCGACCTCGCCGCCTATCTGCAGGCCGGCGCCAAGCCGTCGGATTGTCCGTGAGCTGTGTCGCTTGACCCTCGAGATCTCGCTTGAAGGTTCGAGGACCTGAACCTCGCGGAGGACCGATGACCGACACATCCAACGCCGATGAAGGCAATCCCCCAATCCCCGGCGGCGCCAAGACGATCGAGCTCATCGTGAGCGCGATGTACTTTCACATCACCAGCGACCCGAGGGTGGCCCATTTCTTCGCTGACGCCCCCATGAACCGAATCCTGGATCATCAGCGCGCCTTCCTCATCATGGCCTTGACCGGCGCACCCGTGTACGGCGGCCGCTCGCTGACCGATGCCCACGCCCGACTCGTCGAGCACCACGGCCTGACCGAGCGACACTTCGACATCGTCCTCGAGCACCTCGTGACCACCATGTCCGAGCTCGGCATCGAGCCCGGCCTCGCCCGGCGAATCGAGCGCAAGGTCACGAACACCAAACCGTTGGTCTTCGGAATGCCCCCTGACGCCCCTTCGGCGGCCGACGCCTCCGAGCCCTAGGTGGGTCGACGGATCTACGCGGATGTTGCTGGGCCGGCGCGGGAATCGGCCGTGGTCAGCCGCCGACTCAACGCGTCCAGCAGCAGCGTGACCCGCTTCGGTCGGCGGGTGGCGGGAAAGACGGCTCGAACGGGGAGGGCGAGGGGCTGAAGGTCCGGCAACACGGGAACCAGGCGACGGTCGCGAAGGTCGGGGGCGATCAGCCATTCGGGAAGATAGCCGATGCCGCTGTGCGCGCACGCCCAGTCTCGTAAGGTCGGGAGGTGATCGGCGCGGCGGCGACCGGACACCGTGATGTGGCGAATCTCGCCGTCCGGTGCACCCAAGGACCACACGTGGGGGCGTTTCATCATCGTGTAGATGAGCAGCGGGTGGCGGGCGAGGTCCTCGATCGCCTCCAGCCTCGGTGCCGTCGCGAGGTACTCGGGTGTCGCGACCAGGTGCCGCGGCGCCATGGCCAGGGTCCGCGCTTTGAGCTCGCTGGGCTCGGCCTCGCCGAGGCGGATGGCGACGTCGAAGCCCTCGCCGATCACATCGACGAACAGATCCGACAGACGGAGGTCGACCTCGAGTTCGGGATTTTGGTCGGCCAGCTGCCATAGAATGGGGCCCACGACCGCTTGCCCGAATCCGACCGGCGCACTCACCCGCAGCGTGCCTTTCGCGGTGCGGGCGAGCTGCACGGAGTCTTCGAGAACCCCCATCGTCCGAAGGACCTCCCGTGCGCCGTCCAAGAAGCGTTCCCCTTCCGGCGTGAGGCTGAGCTTTCGGGTCGACCGACGCAGCAAGGTCACCCCGAACTCCTCCTCCAGCTGAGCCACCGCCCGGCTGGCCTGCACCCTGGACACGCCCACGGTGCGCGCGCCCAAGGTGAAGCTGCCTAGCGTCGCGACGCGGACATAGAGCCGAAGGGCATCGAGACGGTCCATATGACCGTCTTCCTAGATTCGATCCTTCTCGGAAACAATCCGGTTCCACTTCTCGGTCTACCGAGGGCCGGGCGCGGTCACCATTATCCCCTTCGTTGCCGCCGACGCCGCGGCGAGAGGAGACCGCATGTCTGAACGCCACTTACCAATTCTCGCTCATGAACGTCACGGCCACGGGCCGGTGCGTGCGATCGTGCTCCACGAGTTCTTCTCGAGCCTCCGTACGTACGACTCGCTTCGAACCTACCTCGACCCCGATCGCTACAGCCTCGTCTTCGCGGACGTTCGCGGCTATGGGCAGAGCCGACGGCTTACGGGGAGATACGATCCAGAGGAGCTGACTGCCGATACCCTGCGTCTGGCCGACGCCGTCGGTTTCGACCGCTTCGGCCTCATCGGTCACTCGATGAACGGGCTGGGGATTCAACACACGATCGTCGATGATTGGTTGGGCCCCCGCCGAATCCAGCGTGGGGTGGCCATTACGCCGGTCCCGAGTACGGGTTTGGTGATCGACGGCGACGCGAAAGCCTTCTTTCAGCAGACCACCACCGACGATGAAGCCCTCCGCCAGGCGTTGATGCAGCTGACGGGGAGCGTGTACGGCGCCGGCTTCATCGAGGAGCGCGTCCGGGCCAACCGGAGCACATCCCAGTCCGAAGTCATGTTGGCCTACCTCGATCGGTTGATCTTCGCGGGGTCCGTCGTGGACCGCGCCCGCTCCGCGGGGGTTGAAACGCCGCTGCTGTTCATCACCGGTGAACGCGACATGCCCGGCATGAGGCGGGCCGACATCGAGTTGGCCCGGGGCGGCGCCTTCAAAGCCGCTCGACACGAAGACCTACCGGCCAGCGGTCACTACCCGATGCTCGAGACCCCCGCCGCCCTCGCGGCGGCCCTCGACCGCTTCCTCGGGGATTAGTTCGACCGGGAGCGGGCCCGAGTCGCGCGTGCATCATCGACGACAGATGAGGCCAATATGCCGATTCGGGCTCGCTCATGTCTTCGGGCGATGCGCTTCGAGGCCCGCGGCGACCGGCAGGTCGACCACATCTCCGATTGTGACCGGTACAGGTCGTTCGCCGCGACCGAGGCCGACTACAAGTCGATGAAGTAGCCGATTTTGATGGAGACCTCGGGTTGGATAGGTATCACGTCAAACGTTCGGTTGCCGACCGCGATCTCGAGGTTGTTGAGAGGCACATGCACGGCTATCCACGGATCGAGGTAGAAGTTGTCGTAGAAGCGCCAGATATATCCGCCACCGACCGTCCAGATCACACTTTGCCATTCGGCTCGGGTTGCGACCGCATCCTCGAGGCCGACTTCGTTGAGCCAAAGCTCAAAGCCGGTGCTGACCCACCATTCGTCGTAGTGGTCGCCGAAGGTGTAGTCGATGACCGCCGCCCAGACGGTGGTCTCGACGGCGGTGAATCCATCCTGTCCATGAATGGCTTTGGGGACGTCGAGGTGAGCGCCGATGTAACGCAAACGTACGTGGTCGATGCCCAGCCACACCTGACCGCCGATCCCGAACCTTCCCTCCGTCGCGCTCAAGACCGTCGGGACGACATCGAATTGGACCCCGAGGGCCATCGCGCGGGATCCGGACGACGCCTCGGCTCCGGATTCCGCTAAGGCAGCATGGTTCCAACCCAGGACCAGCGAGCAAACGCCAAGCGTGCAAAGCATGCGCTTCATGTCGATGATTCGAGCTTGGTTGCCGGTGACGCGCAAGGGTGCGGGTCATAGGCTGTCAACCAGTCTTTCCCAGGATCCTGAATACGTAGGTGCCGATAGTACGAGGATACATGAGGGCGATGACTCGAAGATATTTTGACATGAGCAACCGGCGTTTACCGAGGTTCGTTGGGGCTCGTCGTATGCTCTTAGGCCGGCACATCAAGACGAGTGTTACCCGTCGCGTTCTTCTGCGTTGAGTCGTTGGGTAACGCAGGGATTGCGCTCATCGCTTCGTGAGCACCTCTGCGCCATACTCGGTCACGAGCACGGTGTGTTCGAACTGCGCGGACAGTGAGCCGTCGGCGGTTCTTAAGGTCCAGCCGTCGTCGTCTTCGGTGAGGTTCGGGCCGCCGAGGTTGATGATGGGCTCGATGGTAAACGCCATGCCGGGCCGGAGCCGGAGGCCTCGGCGCGCGGGGCCGACGTGGAGCACGTGGGGCTCCATGTGCATTTCGCGGCCGATCCCGTGGCCGCCGACGACGGTGACCACTGCGCAGCCCGCCTTGCGCGCCTCGGCTTCTACGGCCGCTCCGACGTCGCCGAGGCGGGCACCCGGGCGAACGGCTGCGGTTCCTGCGTCGCGGCATCTTTGGGCCACGCGGACCAAGTTCCGCGCCCGCGGTCCGCCGTCGCCGACGACAAAGGTGGCGCACGTATCGCCATGATAGCCGTCGACGTTGGATGTGACGTCGACGCCGACGATGTCGCCCGAGCCCAGCACTACGTTTCGGCTCGGGATCCCATGGCAGGCGACGTCGTTGACGCTGGTGCATACCGCGGCCGGGAAGCCACGGTAGCCGAGCTGGCTCATCCCTGCGCCTTGGGCCTCGGTATGGGCGCGCACCCAGTCGTCGATGTCAGCCGTAGAAATCCCAGGGACGAGTCGTTGGCCGACGTGGGCCAACGTCGCCGCGGCGACTTGACCCGCGACGCGCATGCGTTCGACTTCGCGCTCGCTCAATAGCTCGATTGCCACGTTTAGAGTGGGCACCGAGGGGCCGGAGGATGGCCAAGATCATCTTGATCTCGAGCTTCGGGAGAACGCCAGCTGGGGATACAATATCCGACGTACCCATGCTGACCGTTCGAACAACACGACTCCATATCCGACCGTTTGAAACGAACGACCTCGACGACGCCGTTCGGTTGCACGCCGAGTGCTTCGGCGACGCGGACCGCGAGTCTCGTCAGGCCTGGCTCGACTGGACCGTGCGCAACTACCGCGCGCTGGCCGAGCTGCAGCAGCCACCCTATGGCGACTACGCCGTCGTCCGAAGGGAAGACGCCACCCTTGTGGGGTCGGTCGGACTCGTGCCCAGCTACGGGCCGTTCGGCAAGCTCCCTGTCTTTCGAGACCGGGGTCGGGTAGAGGCGACGGACCTATTCACCCCCGAGTTGGGGCTGTTTTGGTCGGTGCGCCAGGCCCATCGAGGGCAAGGATACGCGACGGAGGCCGCTCGCGCGCTGATCAACGACCTCTTCGAGGGACTTCGCGCGGAGCGGGTGGTGGCCACCACCGAGCACGACAACGCACCCTCGATCGAGGTGATGAAGCGCCTCGGGATGACGGTCGAAAAGAACCCAGATATGGAGCCGGCGTGGTTTCAAACGGTCGGCGTGCTGTTCAACCCGGCCGAGACGGCTGGGGGGTGACCGAGTGAGCTCACTACGGTAGGCCTCCGCGAGGCCGGTGACGGCTGATGCGAGGTGCGCCGGCCGGCGACGATCGGAGACCAGGCGCCCCGGCCGGCGCGATGCCGGCACACCGCGGTGAGTTTCCAGAGGGTCCTGGTCCGCTACGTCTCCCCCACAGGTAACGTAGACAGGTGCCGCGGTGTGCCGACGGTGCATTGATATGATCGCCGCAGAGGCGAGACGAGTCCTGCGATGCCATAGCCGCCAAAGAAACTTTCTATGCTGCTGCGTCGCGCCGAGAGAATTGCGCGGTCATCACCACCACGGGGTCGCACCGTCCGGCGTAGGGATGAGGTGGTCGATGCCTGTTCAACCCGAACCCGAGAGAGAAACGGGCCCATGAATGGGAGTGTGTTTGACGGACACCACCTCGGGCTGAACAGGCTCGGGGACGCTAGCCGCATCTCGCATTCACGTCTACTGTGATGGATGGTCGCAGTCCGTCCTCACAACTTCGCGCGGATTTGACAGCAGTACACTAACGATAGTGCGAAACATACAAAGTATCTATACCGTCTATAAAACCTCTGGAGAGCATATCGCCGTCGCCACGCTGAATAGAGTCCCAATCGGTGTTAATCGCCGGTCATGCGTGTCCGCCCGCTCCTCAGGCTCATGCGTTTCGGCTGCTTCGAGGCAGGACCTTTGGAGCCATGCACCGAGCGATACACAATCGCTACACGGCTCGTCCCGGTGAGCGAATGATGTGGACTCGACCGATTCGATTCGTGCTTCGGGTTCTGACCCCTTTCGTGGTGCTGTTGATCGTGGGCCCGCCCCTCAGTACCCTCCCCGAAGGGTACAGGTAGATCGGCCTCGTTTGGGCTGGGTGAGCGCTGGGGCGAGCGCCGAGCTCGGACTCGTCGTTGCGGTGGTCGGGTCGCCGGGCGGCGCGGCGTCCGTCGCTCGAGCCGGTCCAGGGCAGCGTTGACCACCAGCAGCTGCCGGTCTTCGAGCGGTTCGTTCAGGACACCGCGTAGGATGTTGGCCAGGAAGCTACCGGGGGGCGTCCCTAGAGCCTCGGTCTGACGACGACCCGGCGCGCCATGGTCTTCGCGCTGTTGGCGAACTCGAAGCCGTTGATGAGGTTCCGCCCTCGCGGCTCGTCGGCCAGTGCCTCCCGGATCAGATCGCGGAGCACGGAAGAACTCGCGAACACGTCCAGGTCGGAGAGGACCTGAATCAGCTCGGTCCGGACGTCGCCCTGCAGGCCCACGGCTTCGTTGATCGCATATTCCGGTCGCGGCGGGCGCTGACCTTACGCGCCGTTGGCGCGGCATCGCGCTTTGCTGCCCTATCCCTTCGTTCGTGGTGCCCACGGGTCAACGAGAACAATCCCGAGGCCTGCGACGTCCGCATGATTCCGCGTAGCCAAAGGGAGACTGTTGGCTAGCGCGGTTCCGCCAATCTGAAGGTCAGCGAGTTTGCCTGGAATCTGATGAAGGCCGTGTCCACGCTGGCGAGCTCGGCCGAGCAGCCCCGCGGCAGCGCTAGCTGCTTTGAGATCGAAACTCAGAATTCGGGCGTCGAAGCGACGAGCGAGAAGATCAACCGCTGGCTGAGCGCCTCGCGGCGCTTTCCGGTCGGAAGGATTGCCACGCCCGCCCGAAGCTCGAAGATCGTGAGTGTCGTGATGTAGGCGTTCGGCGAGGCTTCATTGAGCCACGCGACGACCTGAGGGGCTGGCGCGGGTTTCATGGCCTCCGAAATCACGTTGGTGTCGATGAGGACCACGTCATTCCAGATCGGCCCGCCGAACAGGCGCGCTTCGAAGCTCGGCCAATGCGTCGTCCAGGTCGGCGCCAGGCCTCGATATACCAACCAGCCATGAACCGAGGGGCTCGACGGTTTCTGGCGCCTCCTCGGCTTGCGCGTGATGCTCGAGCATCTCCCTGAGGTACGCGTCCAAAGTTAGGCCGCGCTGTGCGGCTTGGCGTGCCAGAGCCTGCTTGGATTCCTCGGCTACGTCTGTGATCAGGATATCGACCATGCGGGACCTCGCTGTGGCATACGTGTTGACTGTACGAGTGTACACGCATCCGGGCGGATTGTCAGCTTCATCCGTCGGGAGTCAGCTGGCGAGGCGATGCCTGCTCCCGGAGGCGTTCGGCAATAGCGTTGGCGCCAAGTGGGCCTCGGTTATGGGAATCGGCAAGTACTGGTGAGGCGAAGAGGCTCGCGGAACAGTGGGGCTCATGCCCGGCCGGGAGCCCGGGACTCGCATCCTTGGCCTTCAGTGCAAACGAGCGCGCCGCCACCGGTCACCACGGCGCAGGATAACTTGCCGGAACTACAGACGACAGATGGCGTCCCGCATTCGGTCGGGAGCCAGGTGCGCGTATCGCACCGTCAACCGAGCTGTTCACGAGTAGCCGCATGGTCGATCCCGTCTGTCGTGACGAACACGTTGACGACCGCACCGGTGGTGCAAGACGACGCGGCCTGATCCGGAGACGCCGCGGCAGCGCATGGCCGGATTACCGGGAGCTGAGGTGATAAACACACTGGTGGGGTCCGCAGGCAAGCTCGTTGTGGACCATGCGGACGCGGGCGGCGCCGTTACGGTCGAGTAATACGAGTTGTGACTTCTTCCTCAGGTTACGGGCGGTGTCCCGTAAGCTGGAGAAGAAATCGCGTTCGGCGTTCATGTTCGGTGGCGGGCAGAGCTTCTTCGTCGCCTGGATAGAGCCGAATACTAGCCTGCCGTCGGCCTGGGTGTAAGATACGGTGTAGCGATTGCACCCGGCGACGCCTGTCGCATTGCCGTCTTTGCCGAACGAGATCGTTACGTTGACGCCTGAGGCGACGGGCCGACCTCCGATATTCGCGGCGCGCCAGGCGCTGCCGGCCAGTGGGCGCTGCGAGTCCTCGGGGGGCGGATGACGGCAGCTGACGGTGACCGCACCCGCAGTGATTGATGACAGGACGAGGACTCGCATCAAGTTGGTTGCTTGGCTGCCCATGACGACCGTCTTTGCATCGCGAGTCCGTCGCTCGGGAGTGATTCACTGTTACGAGCTATAGGATATCGAGGCCGGCTTTGCTCCACCCGTCCACGATGTGCTCGACCAGGTGATGGTCGAGATTCCACAGTGCGCATTCTTCCCGGGCGCGCTTTGGGAAACGAGGTACGAGCTGGAGAACCTGCGCAACGAGCGGGGCGGCATCCGCTCTGCGGTCGAGCTGTCCGAGGATCATCAGTTCGATAAGCAGACCCCAGTGCCAGCTCCAGGGGTTGATCCGGCGAACGTGAACCAGTGCTGCGTCGTAGTTCCGTTGCCGATACTCGTTGACCGCATAAACAACGAAGTACCACGGCGGCGGGTCGAGGCTGAGCGTACACGCTCGCTCGATAAGCGCGATCCCGCGATCCCACTGCCCCATAAATGCCGTGCAAGCGCCGAGGTCCGCGAGAATGTCGGGGCTAGCTGCGTTGAGGGCCAATGCGCGCTTGCCCGCCTCGTGGAACTGCGTGATGTCCGATCGGTGGAAGTGGCACAAGAATAGTGCGTAGTAGGCGTTCGCGTTGAGTGGGTCGCACTCGACGGCACGTTGGGCCGCGTCCAACGCCCGAACCAAGGTCGCTGACTCGGGTCGAGGATTGTAGTGGGCACGGACCTCGTCGAGGGTCACCATCGACAACATCGCCCACGCGCTCGAGTGGGTCGGAGACCGCACGACGCTGGCTTCGAGACGATTGCGAATCCGCAGATGGCGTTCTGGGCTCGGTCGGCGGCTGTAGGCGAACGCTTCAAGGACAGCGTCGTAGGCATCGTCGTGATTCAGGCCCTGTCGGCCCCCCGGTCCCGCCCACCGTGAATCCACCCGCGCCAGCACGCCGCGGGGTTCGGCGATCTCCGCTGCAACATGAGTTGCGATTTCATCTTGGATTTGGAGCAAGGTCTCCTGGGAAAAGCGTTTATCGTAGGCCTCGGACATAAGGTGAGCGCCGGTCGCCCCGTCGAGGAGCCGAATCGTGACGCGCACGGTAGAACCTGCCCGCCGGACCGAGCCGAGCAGCTGATAGTCGGTCGAGGATCTTGATCTTGATCCTTCTTCGGTGGTTCCAGGCGGTGAAACGGCGCCGGTCAAGACGGTGATATCGCGGAACCGTGAAAGGGCGGTGGCGATCTCCTCGGTAAGGCCTTCGGCAAGATAAGCATCGGACTCATCGACACCGAGGTGCTTGAGCGGCAGAACGGCGACGCGTGGCCGGTAGCCCGCCGGAGGCAGAGTTGGTGCTTGCACGTGGCTCGCGTCGGACGATTCGCGGTCCAGCGCGAGCTGGAAGACAGGCACATATGATCCGCGAGGAACGTAGATCCTCAGCGGATCGTCCCGTCCCTCGTCGGCGTAGTATAGATCGAGACGCTGACGAAGCTTGCCCGCCTGAACCCGCACGATGGTGTCCAGCTGCGGATCAAAGTCGGCCGGGCGGTCGAATACCTCAACGCCGATCGTGTAGCCCTTGAGCTGGTCAGCCGCGCCGGCGAGGGTCCGTTCAACCAGGTAGGTCAATAGGTGCTTGAGGCGGCGGGTGTTCTCGAACTGGCGACTCGACGTTGTGCGTCGCAGCTGCTCCATGATGACGCCCGGTGGAAGATCGACGGTGCCGTGAGCCCGGGGACGGGGTGTAGGGTGGTTAGCCATACTCGACTCAGGCCTCCAACGATGTAGTTAACCTATCGCTTCACCGTGTCTTACTCCAGAGGCGGCGGTTCATGGGCCATGGGTTGATCGTCGACCGACCTCAAATGCCGACCACGGCATGAAAGGCTCCATCGACGAAAGGAGTCATCTATGTCCGAACAGAAGACGTTTATCGACACCGCCCAAGCCCGGCTAGACGAGCTGGGTCGAGAGATTGAAACCCTCGAAGCCCACGCCAAGAGCGCGGCCGAAGACGCTCAGACTTGGGCCAACGGCGAGACCCAAGCCCTGCGTGAGGCGTGGGGTAAGGCAGTGAACCATCTCCGACAAATGATCGCGAGCGAAGAAGCCAACGCGATGGCGCAATGGCACGAGTCCAAGGCGGAAGCCGAGCGCCACTGGCTCGCTTTGCAGGAGGCGTTGCGCACTTACCGCGAAGTCGCAAACGGCGACAGTGCCCCCGCTCAATCGACGAACCCGGACGTTGCCTCGCCCGGCGAGGAGAACTCACGGTGAGCCCGTCCAGCGCGGATGGCCGGCTCGAAGCCGCGAGCAGACGTCTCGTGATGCTCGGCGTCCTGACGGTGCTGTTCGGCCTCGGCGTCATCGCGGTTCCGGTGTTCAGCTCTATCGCCGTGGAGCTCGCGGTCGGTCTCGGGTTCACCGCCGCGGGTCTGTGCGCCCTCATCTTCGCGTTCCAGGAGGGCATCCGCCTGCATCTTGCCTCCGCGAGCATCGGTCTGCTGCAGGTGGCGGTGGGCGTATTGCTGCTGGCCAACCCCCTTGATGGAGCGATGGCGTTGACGCTTATCCTCGCGCTCGCGCTGGTCGTGGAAGGCTCTACACAGGCCATTGTGGCCGTCCGATCTCGGCCGGCTCGGGGTTGGGGCTGGTTGGTCGTTTCGGGGCTGACGTCCATCGCTCTCGGCACTCTGCTTCTCGCCCAGTTTCCGTGGTCGGGCCTGTGGGCCCTCGGCCTGTTCGCGGGGCTCGACCTTGTCATTGCTGGCTCGGTGCTCATTCGGATTGGCAATCTCGGGCGGACACAGAGCGCTGGACCGTCGAAGGCTCAGTCGGATGTCCTCTCGGCTGGATACGCGAGCCACTGACTCAATGACGGCAGGCGTTCACGGCGCATCTCACCGAGGCTATGTCGCGTACTCAGTATATCGAAGCCGAGGATCAAGGGGCCGACTTGAACCGTTCGGCGTCGGTCGGGCGGTCTCAAGCTTCGTAGAGCTCGACCAGAGCCTTGCGGACCTTCACCAAGTACCGATGATCAGGTGCGTAGAGCGTGCGGAGGCCGTTCAGCGCCTCCATGAGCTGCCGTTCGGCGGGTTCGAACCGGCGCGCGCGGACCAGGCAGCGACCAAGGCCACCCTTCATTCGGAAGGTCTGCCGATCGTTCTGCCCCTCCGTTGTCCGCCACAGGGGAATCGACCGCTCATACATGCGGGTCGCGGCGTCGAACTTGTCCTGCGCACATAGGGCATCGGCCAGAGCGCTCGTCGCCGCGGCGATGTAGGGACTCGGCGGACCAGGCTGGCGCTCGAATATGCGGAGGGCCTCCCGCGCATACCGCTCGGCCTTCGCGTAGTCGCCGACATTGGCCCAGTAGGCCGAGTACTGCTGGAGATCGTAGGCGACGTAGGGATGGTCGTCGCCCCGCGTCTCCCGCTCGATGGCGATCGCCTCTCGGTACAGCGGTTCGGCTTCATCAAAGCGGCGCATGCGGATCAGATTTCGAGCGAGTGCTCGATCGCCTCGTTGAAGATCTGCTCCAGCTCCGCCCATTCGACTGTTCCCATCGTATCGCCTCGAACCTTTGGTACCACCCGGCGTTTTCAATACGTGCGAAGCGCCAAGGCCGAACGTGTCCCTATGGGCACTGTGTTGAAGAGCGCATCGTCAACCGCCATCATCGTCCCGGTTCGTGGCCGGCGGCGGCCATCGTGACGGGGCTCTTGAATGATCGGCCTAGCTTAGCTAATGTCAATGAATGGCGACTGTCGTCAACATGCACGAAGCGAAGACCGAGCTCTCTCGTCTCGTTGAGCGCGCTTTGAACGGCGAAGAGGTGATCATCGCTCGGGCCGGCGTTCCCGTGGCCCGCCTGATGCCTCTGCGCCGCACGGGCGCGCGAAAGCTCGGCCAGTGGAAGGGGCGCGTCAAGATGGCCGATGATTTCGACGCGCCGCTGAGCGAAGAAGACCTCGCCGCCTGGGACGGCCGGTGAGAGCTCTCCTCGACACGCACACGATTCTCTGGGCGCTGTCCGACGACCGTCGGTTGTCGTCGACGGCGAAGGGCCTGGTCGAAGACCTAGAAAACGACCTTTTGGTGAGCGCAGTGAGCGCTTGGGAGGTTGCAGTCAAAGTTGCATTGGGCAAATTGGACGTACCGGAAGGCGTCGAATCGGTGGTCGTGGATGCCGGATTCGTGTTGAGGACCATCGGCTTCGCCGAATGCGAGGCGCTTAGAACGTTGGCTCCGCTTCATCGTGATCCATTCGATCGGATGCTGGTGGCTCAGGCGCTCGTTGATGGCCTCCCCATCATCACCAAAGATGCGTCCATCGCCGCCTACCCGGTGCAGACGATCTGGTAGCGTCGCGCGGCGGCACATCCTCAACGGGCCTGTAGGCGCTCGCTCCTGACTGGTGGTCGTAATGCGACGTACGTCGGGAATACCTTGGAACATGACACTGCCCGCTGAGTTGACGCGGCCTACTATGCATCGCTGACCGTTGCGGAGAAGGCTTCCCTTCAAGAGGACATTTTTCGGACGATCACCAAGATCGGGCGGCGCCTCGACCTGCAGCATGCTAGCGTAAGCGGGAGTCCCCCCGGCTCTGCCGGGGAGGCACCCGAAGTTTGACAGATCCTGCCTTGGTCGAAGGACGTCCCCCTCGTGAGCTCCCAAGGCGCCAGGAGTGGGAGACGTTGGACGTCTACAACAAGCTCCGTGTCGGGTGGTCAGCTTTCGGTCAGTAACTACTCGACAGCGTTCAACGCGGCCGAGTACGTCGAGGTCCCGCACGACGACGCCCAGAACAGCCCAACGGCGTTCAGCTTCTTCGCGTGGATCAAACGTAACCCGACGGCCGTTGGAAACAACGCGATCGCCACAAAGTGGACGTTCGCCAGCGACGGAGGCTTCGGGCTCCAGCTACAGCAGTCGATCCCGACACAGGTGGTGACGTTCGTGGCAGACGCCGTCAATTCGAACGGAGACGCGGTCATCACGACCACCGGCGACCCGATCGCAAACGCCGACCAGTGGTACCACGTCGGGTTCACGTTCGCGCCTGGCGACGTGCACATCTACGTCGACGGCGTTGATCAGGCGATCAACGTGGGGAGCGCGATCCCGTCAGCCATGCAGACGCCCACCGCGCCGCTGCGCATCGGCAATTGGTCCGGGTCGTTGGCTACGCGGTTCTTTGACGGCCTGATCGACGAGGTCACGCTGTGGTCGACGACGCTCTCGCAGGCTGAAGTCACGGAGCTTTATAGCGCAGGTGCCCCTGCAGACCCGCAGCAGCATAGCGCCTCGTCGAGCCTCATTTCGTATTACCCGCTCGGCGACGCACCGGGCGACTACGCAACCAGCAACGAAATCGTCGACGTGGTTGGCGGGCTTAGCGGCTCTCTCATCAACGGCGATGTGAACAATCGCAGCTCGGACGTACCGTGAGCTGCAATGGAGATTTGAACCATGGCACTACCAAGTGAATTCAACGTGGCGACCTACAATG
Source organism: Myxococcota bacterium (assembly GCA_028289325.1). GTDB lineage: Bacteria > Myxococcota > Kuafuiibacteriia > Kuafuiibacteriales > Kuafuiibacteriaceae > JANQQN01. The sequence continues at coordinate 14,498 of JANQQN010000135.1, forward strand.
CGCTGACTGACGCCGAAAAGGCGTCCGTGCGTGAAGACGTGTTCCGGCTCATCACACGTACGGGTCAGCGACTCGATACCGCCCACGCGAACGGCGCTGCGCTGATGTCCGACATCGACGCCCTGGCGACGTTCGTGACCGCGGTAGCGGGCGACTTCTCGGCCGGCGAGCAAACCGACCTCGTGGCGGCCCGCCTACGACTGCGTCACAGCGTGGCCGGCTACGCCAATGGGGTCAACGGCGTGTCTAGCGCGACGGCAAGCTGATGCGACTCCGCGATCCCGATTTCTGGGAGTGGTGTAGGTACTGCGTCTTCGCGACATTCGTGGTCGTCTTTCTCGCTCGGTCGGTGGCGTGGGCCCTTTGATCGAGCTCGACCCAGCGAACCTCCCGCCCGACGCGGTGTGGTTGGTCCTGGCCGGCTGGTTCGTAGACAAGGTGCTGGCCTTTATCAAATGGCAGGTGGAGCGCAGCAGCAACGCCGACCAGAAGTCGCAAGCCAAGCTGCTCCAAGACATCCACACGCTCGTTCGCGAGATCCATGCTCGCCGGCCGCGCGGCTAGGTTTGGTCTTATGACGCGGGGCGCTTGAAGCAAACCGAATAGACCAAGACCCCATCACTGTTGGTCGCGAACGGTTCCCAACCTTCAGAGCCCATCTTCGCCAGCATTGCATTCCAGCCGTCGGGATCGTTCTCCTGACCGCTGACGCGCGGCTGCAAATTTGCGGCGCCAGCGCTCACGCAGGTCGCTTCCCACTTCTTGACGCTGCCGGCCTTCGCGGGGGGGATGACAAATGGACTCGTCGTTGCCCCCACCGCACAGCCGATGCCTAGACTGACCAACATGCCACTAATGAGTCTCATGGTCGCTCGGGTAGCCTAGTTACTCACATCAGGCAACGGTGCGAACGACGAAGCGCGGGAGCATGACGGCCGGGACTTCTTGTCGGTCTCGCGCGCGGCGATGGCGAGTGCTCTGGTGACCGACCCGCGCACACGCACGACAAGCACAGCGGCCGTCTGACTTTGGGCGCAAGGTAGCCCACGGCTTACACAGAACTGCGCACGCGTTCAGTCTGCCCAGACGACGAGAGGCACGAGCCGCAGGCGGGCCGCTATTTGGTCTGCGGGCGCCCGCTCGACGCCACGGAAGCTCATTGGATTACGGACCCGCCGGATGGCGAACACAACAGCTGCCGAGACTGGACGCAGCATCCGTTCCCGTATGAGCACGAGCTGGCCCACTTGCGGGCGTTGGCGAAGTACTACGCCAGCGGCTATCGGTCGGTTGTCGAGCTAGGCAAGTGGCTGGCGGATGTGCGTGACCGCTGGCCGAAGGGCGGCGGGTCGGCGCTCGCCCACTACCGCGCCCGGAAGGCCGCGCTGATCAACAAGCTCGAACGGATGCGGTGGCCGAAATCGTGACCTGCCCGATGAGCCGGCCGGTCGTGGTGGGACTCGATGTGAGCTAGGAAGAAGTCGTGAGCGAGGGGGGACAGACACCACCACCGCCGCCTACGTCCGAGGAGCTGCAAACGCAGATTGCAGAGCTTCAGTCGCAGAACAAGGTCCTTTCCGATGAGCTAGCCCGACGTGATGCCGCAGCCGGGAAGACTGCTTCGGTAGCAGCCCAAGGTGTATGGTGGGGGACCAAAGTCTTGTTCGGACGCCAGGTTGAGACTTCCGCGCGTGAACTAGAGTCAGCTTGGGAACGGCACAAAAAGGGCGAAGGAGAACTTCCGGTGTCGGAGGCACTGAGCTGGGCGTTAGCTGTCGCAATGGCGTGGAGAAAGTATGCGGTCGGTTTGGCGGTTCTGGGCGCGGTCCTCAGCGCATTTCCGGCCTGGCTCCTATGGAGGCAGAACAGCTTGTTCATGATCCAAAACATAAAGGTCCAGGAACAGACGACGCAGATGCGTACGCAGAATGAAAAACTCGTCGAGCAGATCACGTTGCAGCGCGAACAAATGGCGCGCCAGCAAAGACAGTTCGCAGTCGATGCTAAACGCGCTGCGATCGAAGTCCTGACCTACCAAGGCCCGTGCCCGCCGGGGACTTGAACCAGCACGGCGATGGCGTGTCCGCGTCCGACTCGCGTTCGCCAAGAGGCATTTCGATCGTACGTCTCGCTGGCGCGAGCTTCACTCGCTTTGGGTGAGGGATTCGACCTTAGAGGAACACAGCTGTCGCGCCTCGTGCTGGAAGGGGCCGATCTCCAAGACGCTGACCTTCGGGGAGCGAGTCTCCGCCATGCAAAGCTGCAGCGCGCGAATCTGGCCCGAGCTAAGTTCGATGGAGGAGACATGCATCAAGGAGTTATTAGAGGCGCCCTCACAAGCTCGTGTCGTGAATTCAGTCGAACCCTTCGTGAGAAACGCATGTCTATGACTGGAGCAGTAGCCCCGTGTCCCTCGCCGGAGGCAGTCGGCCGAAGGCTCACTGAGATTCAAAGTGATAATGTCGAGCCCGCCGACCTTTCAGCTACGACGCTCCAATTCGCCAACCTTCAAGACGCCGACCTTCAAGGCGTCAACCTTAGTTCAGCTGATCTCGGACAGGCAGACCTGTCGCGTGCAAACCTGTCGGGCGCTGACCTTCAGGGCGCGAGCCTCTTCGGCGCGAAGCTCGTGAACGCGAGCCTCGTGAAGGCCGCCCTCATGGGCGCCATGCTAGCGCGTGCGAATCTTGAAAATGCTTGGTTGGCGGCAGCGGACCTACGTGGCGTCGACTTCCATGACGCCAATCTCCGTGGAGCCAAACTCGGACACGCAAAGGCTCTTCGACGTCCGGGACCACCCGGCTGGTGCTTTGACAACTCAACCTCTTTTCCGCCCGGCTTCGATCCCGGCGAGCCCAACTGCTCCTATTGGCCCGAGAAGCAGTGAACGCAATCAGCCCTCCATAATAATTCCAGATGCATTAGCGGCCTGCGGCCTCGCGGATCTGTCGGCCCGCCGGATCCAGCGGGACAACGGCAGGCCAGATTCCCGAGCGGCTTCCGCGAAAGCCGCCCGATCCGCCTCGGCTAACTGAAGCGGGATCCGCACCCTGAGCAGCTCGTCGGCAGCCGCGTTTTCGCGCGGTCGTTCACTCCGAGCTTCGTCAACGCGCCGCAGGCGAGCCGATGAAAGTGCGAGCAGTACGTCTCTGCTTCGAAGACCGACCCGCACATCGCGGAGGTGTACGGGAGGTGTACGGCGATTTCTCGGGAGGTGTACTCGTCGAATTCGGGCTTGAAACGGGCTGTAGAGGACGCGCGTGACAGGATTCGAACCTGTGGCCTTTGGCTTCGGAGGCCGATGCCGAAGGGCTCTCCCCGGCAGGGCATTTCCCCAGCACAGCGCCGTAAGCGCTTGAATAGACTGGATATTCGGTGATGGGCGATGGGGTTCCGTGCGCCCCTCCTGTCCCGGGACGCTCCTGCGTTTGGGGGCGAAAAAGGCACAGCCGGATCGGGTCCATGTCTCGTGGCGGATCAACGGGACACATCCAGGCACAAGGCGCCACGATCCTACCTCATCGCCACCTGGATCCGACGCACTACTCATAGACGTTGGACATTTCGGATTCTGGGGGCTGTGAAACCGGCCATAAACTATCGAGATAACTCATGCTGTTTAACGTTGGACATTTCGACAACGTAGCTTGCGAACGTCCGGGACGTCGGAGCAGTGATCGCCCAACGTCGGATCAACGTCCTCGTAACGTCTGACCACGTCGGACGTGCTTTTCCGCCAACGTTCACGCGACGTCGGACATACGTCCGGACGACGCTGCATAGACGTCCGGCCATCAGGGTTGCGTCGACGATCCCCCGTATGAGAGGCGTTGAGTAGGCGCGTCGGACGATCCCATCCCAGGGGACCGCCCGACGCTAACAACGGGCCACTGGAGGACCCGAAGCTATGACGACCATTCACCAGCCCCGGTCGGGGCTCAATCCCTTTATTTTCGCGCTCCTAGTGGCGCTCCTCGCCCTGCTCAGCAGCACCACGCTGGTCGGCTTCTACGTCGATCTCTTGGAGAGCTTCAGCTTGAGCCTACCCCCCTCGTTCCAAGCGTACGAGGACAGCATGACCATGGTCGCCGGCGCGGCCATCCCCATCGTCATCGTCGGCGTCGGCGTCGTCAGCGAGTCGGTCGCAGGGTGGAAGCGCGCCCTCATGCTGGTCATCGTCGGCGGCTTCGTCGTTCCGGTGATGTTCGGCCGGGTGGCCAAGGCCGACAAAGCCGAGCACCTCAAGGTAGAGGCCGAATACCGCCGCCAGGTGAACGAGGGCCAGGCCCTGATCGACAAGGGCTCCGACCCGAAGTTCCACACCCGCAAGACAGATGGCAGCCGCTACCCCACTTTGCAGTGGCGCAGAGAGGGGAAGCAGATGATCGCCAAAGCGGAGGCCTGGCGGACGAAGGCCCTGGCCGAGGCCGACGAACGGAAGGCGCGCAAGGGGCCGATGACGTGGGCGGAGTTCAATCGGTCGGTGTTGGGGCCGGCGATGGCCGAGGGCCTCTTGTCCGAGCTGTTCCTGCTGGCGGCGATGGCGCTCGGCGGCTACGCCCCATGGGTCGCGGGGCATGCGCCTGCTGGCCCGCAGGAGCCCGTCTCAGCAGCGCCGCCGGCAGGAACAGCTCGGACAAGAGGCCCTCGGCCATCGCCGGCCCCAACACCGACCGATTGAACTCCGCCCACGTCATCGGCCCCTTGCGCGCCTTC
>JANQQN010000523.1 GCA_028289325.1 Myxococcota bacterium
ACGGCCGCGGACCCTGGATCGGCGCCAAGCCGAAGCCGCACCGAAGCCGCGTCACAACGACCGGCGGTGATCGCCATCGGGACATCGACCGGCGGCGCAGCGGCCCTGACCCAGATACTTCCTCTGTTCCCGCCGGATTCGCCACCGGTGGTGATCGTCGATCACATGCCCGCTGGCTACACCGACGCACTGGCGCGAAGGCTCGATGCCCAGTGTCCGACCGACGTCCGGGAGGCCGCGGACAACGAGTCGCTGCACCAAGGCACGGTCCGCATCGCCCCGGGCGGTGATCGGCATCTTCGGCTCGTCCGGGTCGGCGCGGAGTTCCGGAGCCAGCTCGTTCCGGATCCCCCCACCGACGGACACTGCCCCTCGGTCACCGAGCTGTTCATGTCCGTGGCCCGGTGCGCGGGCCGCCAAGCCGCCGCCGCTCTTTTGACGGGAATGGGCCGCGACGGCGCGACCGGGCTATTGGCCGTCTATCGCGCGGGAGGACTGACCATCAGTCAAGACGAGATGACGTCGGTGGTGTACGGTATGCCCAAGGCCGCCTTCGAGCTTGGCGCGGCCCGTGAGCAACTCCCTCTTACTCAGATTCCCGCCCGCCTCCTCCTGGGACTCGCGCGGTAGAAATCCGACCGCCGACGGTCGAGCCATCGACGGCATTGCCGCTGAGGCTCTCTCATCCGACACGGCGGCTCATGAACGTCAAACAGCGCCCCTCGGCGTTTCAAAGCTGGCGTTGGCCGCCGATAGCACAGCCAAGGGGAGCGTCGCCGAAAGCGACGGTTCGAAGGGCGAGTCATGGCCAAAAAGATTCTCATCGTTGACGATTCGGCGACCGTTCGCCAGCAGGTGGCGATGGTCCTGCAAGGGGCGGGATTCCTCGTGACGGAGGCCGACGATGGCCAGAACGGCGCGCAGGCCATCGAATCCGACCAGGAAATCTGCCTCGTCATCTGCGACGTCAATATGCCGCGGATGAACGGTCTGGACATGCTGGCCCGGGTCAAGGGCGAAGGGGCTCGGCCGGGCCTCCCTATCGTCATGTTGACGACGGAGTTCGACCCGTCTCTGGTGGGTCGCGCGAAGTCGCTGGGGGCGAAGGGATGGATCGTGAAGCCCTTTCAAGCCGAACAGCTGCTCGCCGCCGTCAACAAGCTCACCGCGTGAGGCCATCCGGTGACCAAACCCGAAGCCCCTCAGAGCCCGGCCCAAGCGGCGTACGACGACGGCCGGCGCGAGATCTTGGCCCGCATCCGCAGCGCGCGCGAGCTCAGTGATGCCGGCGTCATGGGCGCCGGTCGCCACATCGAAGAGATCCTGACCACCGCGCGCCGGTTCGTCTCCGAGGTCGACGCCGAGCTTCAAGAGTCCGACGACCGCGAAATCAGCGAGCTCGTCGAAAATGCGCTCGGTTCGGCGCTGGGCCAAAACCGACACGTCAGCCAAGCCCTCGAACTATCGACGTCGATCCGCCAGGCGGGCGAGGCCATCGCCCGGTCCGCCGCCGCATCGCGACTGCTCGCCCTCAACGCCCGGATCGAATCGGCCCGCCTATCGGAGGCGGACCGGATGGCTTTCGGCGTCATCGCCACCGAAGTTCAGGAACTCAGTCAGAAGATCGCGACCGCCAACCGCCGCATCGACGAACTCACCGAGCGGCTTCATGAGCTCCTGCCCCGGATCTCCGAGTCGTCGCACGAAACTCGACAAGCGGTGGAATCGCTTCATAAGTGTCAGATCAAGCGACACGAAGAGCTGTTGGGATTCACCGAGCGGCTCACCACCATGGGCACGAAGACGGTGCAAGACGTGCTCGCCCAGGCGGGCTCGGCGCTGAGCGAGCTCCAGTTTCAGGATCCCATGATCCAGAGCATCGAAGGCATCGACCACATCCTGACCACGACGCGAAAGAAGGTATGGCCGACCAGCACCGACCCCGTCGGCCATACCTATCAGCCCCTGCTCAGCGAGCAGCTCGATGCCGACGGCGAGACCGCCAAAGAATCGGTCGCGGCGGCCGATGCCGGCGAGCTGCTGCTGTTCTGATCCGGCTACCGCTGCGCTAGGCCCCGCTTCGGCTTCGTCCCTTTGATCAGCGCCTCGCAGGCGTCGGCAGCCTGAAGCGCGGCGAAGTACTCGCCTTCGACCCCGAGCCCAGGCAGCACCGCGGGGCCGGCGATGAACACGTTTTTCATGCTCGTCCGGCAGGCCACCCCCCCGAGGCCGGTGTCCGGGTCGAGCCCTGGCTCGAACAGCGGGTGGTTGAGCACGGGACGCGCGCTTCGCATCGAGCCTCGACCGCACAGCGGGCGGATCTCCGGACGACCGTCGGCGAGAAAAGGCACGATCCGCTCCACTCGGCCCTTCATCATTGCCTCCAGCGCGTCGAGCCCGCCCCCGGCGTGGGTCCACGCCGCCGACACCGGGTGGGCCACCACGAGCTGGGTTCGGCCGGGATTCTGGCCCGGGCGGCGAGTCAGCCAGATGGGACGGTCGGCGGCATCGGGCTCGGCCCGCGACGGGTCCCGACGACCGTTGAGCAAGAGCAAATGGTGGCCCATCCCCGGCGGGATCGCGGCGTCGTCGACCTCGATCCCCAACACGTGGAGGGTCGCGCGCGGCCGCGCGGTCTGCAGCGTTTCGGAGAGGTCTTTCCTCCGCTTCTGGTAGGGCAGGACCCCGAGCGCCGACAGCTCCCCGCTGGCGTCGATGATCGCCTCCGCGGTGATCCCGTCGCTGTTGCCGGCCAGCCGCAAGTGAACCTGACGTCCTTTCGGCTCGGCGGACTCCAGCGCGCCGTGCTGCACCTCGAACGCTCGGCGTTCGGCGACGTCGGAGAAGATCCCTCGTAGGGTTCGGCCGTTGCGAAGGCTGCGGGTGCCGGACAGAAAACGGGCCAACGGCCGAGCGAAGCGGGCCACCGAGGCTTCGCCCGCGGTCCGGTCCTCGATGTAGGTGAGGTAGGTGAGCGGGGCCATGAACAGCTCCGCGGCCAGGGGGTCGAGCTCGGCGAGCAGGCCACTTTGATCGAGGCCTTGGGTGACCGCCTCGTACCGGCGGGCGTTGGTGCGGGCGCTCCGCCGGTTGAAGTAGCCGGAGGCCGGCAGCTCGCCGGCGTGCTCGAGGAATTCGCCGACCTGCGACGCGGCTTCCTCGAGGCGCTCGAAGAACGTCTCGACCCCGCGGGCGTGGGTGCCGAGGCCGCGGTGAAGCTCCTGCATGGACGACTTCGGATCGTCCGACAAGTCGAGCCGCTGGTCCGGCCACACGATCTGAAGAAGAGGGTCGAGCGGCCCGCTTCGATTGCGCAGCTCGTCCTGAAGCCCAAGCTCACGATGGACGAGCTGCATGACCGCCGAACCTCCGTCCGCGGGCACGCAGTCCACCAGCAGATGGGGGTCTTCCGAGGCCAGCTCGCCTTCGTCGATGAGCAGGCCCCGAACCCCTCGCTTCGCGAGCAAGGCGGCGGCGACCACCGCCGACAACCGGCCCCCGATGACCACTGCCTCGTAGTGACGCGTCATGGCGTTGGCTCCGGCAGGGAAGGGCAGGCGAGCACCGCCCCTGGGTCCGGCTCCGGGCCGCGAAGACGCGGGCGGCCATCGGCAGGGAAGATTCGCCCGTCGGCGATGGCCCGCACGACGGCGGGCAGAAGCTGATGCTCCACGGCGAGCACTCGGCGTTGGAGGTCGACCACGGTGTCCGTCTCCAATATCGGCACTGCGGCCTGGGCTAGGATAGGGCCGGTGTCGACTCCAGCGTCGACGACGTGGACCGTACAGCCGGTGATTCGGACCCCGGCCTCGAACGCTTGCCGCTGCGCGTCGACCCCCGGAAAAGCCGGCAGCAGCGACGGGTGAACGTTGATGATCCGGCCCGGAAACGCATCGAGGACGACAGGGGTCAAAATGCGCATGAAGCCGGCGAGGACCACGAGATCCACCCCGGCCGCCCGCAGCGCCTCGACGAGGGCGGCATCGAACGATTCCCGGTCGGCGAAGTCTCGATGCCGGATGAGCCGAGCGGGGACCCCCGCCGCCTCCGCCCGGGCGAGGGCTTTGGCGCCTTCGACGTTGACGACCACGCTGACGATGTCCGCGGGTCCGAGGTCCGCGTCGAGGAGGGCCTGCAGGTTCGTCCCGGAGCCCGAGGCGAGCACGCCGATCCGCATCCTCACGAAGCCGGGCCTCCGTCGATGACCACTCGCGGCGCGTCGCGGTCGGCGCGCGGTCGGATATCTCCGATCACCGTCGCCGTCTCTTGGGTCGCCTCGATAGCGGCGAGAACCGCGGGGGCATCGTCGGCGGGGACCACCGCCGTCAGCCCGATGCCCATGTTGAAGGTGCGAAACATCTCGTCGTCCGCCACCGCGCCCAGGCTTCGGATATGACCGAATATCGGGGGCTCGGTCCATCGGCTCCGGTGGAGATGGGCGGTGACTGCCTCAGGAAGAACGCGGGGCAGATTGCCCGGCAGTCCCCCGCCGGTGATATGGGCGAGGGCGCGGACGGATCCTGCCGTCAACATGGCTTGCACGACGTCGGTGTACAGCGCCGTGGGGGTCAGCAAGGCCGGACCCAGCGGCTGCCCGACCCCGTCCAGATCGGCGTGCAAAGGCAGTCCCGCGTGGTCGAGCAGGACTTTGCGGGCCAGCGAAAACCCGTTGGCGTGCAGGCCGTGGCTCGCCACGCCGATGATCACGTCACCGGCGGCGACGGATCGGCCATCGACGAGCCGAGGGCGATCGACGAGACCGACCACGAAGCCCGCGAGATCGTATTCGCCGTCGGCGTAGAGGCCGGGAAGCTCGGCCGTCTCGCCCCCGACGAGGCTGCATCGCCCGCGGACGCAGCCCTCCGCGATGCCCCGAACGACCGCCTCCGCGACGCCGACGTCCAGCCGACCGGTCGCGAAATAGTCGAGGAAGAACAAAGGCGTGGCGCCGGTGGTCACCACGTCGTTGATGCACATCGCCGCAAGATCGATCCCCACCGTGTCGTGCACCTTCGTCGCAAAAGCGATCTTCAGCTTCGTGCCCACGCCGTCGGTTCCGGAGACCAAGAGGGGATCCTCCATTCCGCCGGCGGCTTCGATGAGGGGCTTGAGCGCAAACAACGACGCAAACCCGCCGATGTCGCCAATGACCCCCGGTCCGCGAGTCCGGGCCGCGAACGATTTAATCTTGTCGACCAGCGCCTCTGCGCGGTCGATGTCCACGCCAGCGTCGCGATAGGTGAGCCCCACGAGGGGGTGAAAGCTCGGATCTCGGGCGCGCGTCAAGCGACCGTGTGTTAGGTTCGGCGCCACCGTGCACACCCCCGACGAAGCCCTGCCGGCCGACTTCGGGAAGTACCGGCTAGAGAAGCGCATCGCCGCTGGCGGCATGGCCGAGGTGTTCCTCGCCCATCGCCTGGATGCCCCCCACGAGCCGCTGGTCATCAAGCGGATCCTGCCTCACATCAGTCAGGACAAGAGCTTCGTTCAGATGTTCACCGACGAGGCGAGGATGGCCGCGAACCTCGACCATCCTAACGTCGTTCGCATCCTCGATCTCGGGCTCGTCGAAGGGACGTACTTCATGGCCATGGAGTACGTCCACGGCGAAGACATCCGACGGATCTACAATCGTGCGTACAAGCTGCAGCGGAGCCTGCCGCTGTCTCACTCCGTCCGGATCATCGCCGACGCCGCGCTGGGCCTGGCCTACGCCCACAAGCTGCAAGATCCCTTGACCGATGAGCCCATGGGCCTCGTCCACCGCGACGTGAGCCCGCAGAACATCATCGTCACCTATGCCGGCGACGCCAAGGTGGTCGACTTTGGGATCGCCAAGGCCGCCCATAAGGTCCAGCAGACTCGAGCCGGCCAGCTAAAAGGCAAGTACAGCTACATGTCGCCGGAGCAGGCGGTCGGCGACCCCCTCGACCACCGAACCGACATCTTCGCCTTGGGCGTCATTCTCTACGAGACCACGACCGGGACTCGACTCTTCAAGCGGCACAACGAGCTGGCGACCCTCCAGGCGGTCATGAAGTGCGAGGTGCCGCCGCCCCGACAAGCGCTGCCGAACTACCCGCCCCAGCTCGAAGCGATCCTTGTTCGGGCGTTGGCCAAGCGGCCTGAGCGTCGGTGGCAAAACGGCGCCGCACTGTCCGCGGCGCTGTACGACTTTCTCGACGACGCCGAACTTCGGGTGGAACGGGAGCAGGTCGGCGCATTCATGCGCGACCTGTTCGCCGACGATGACCCGGCGCCTTCGCCGTCGGCGCCCGCGCCGTCCCGCGCGAGCGAGGGCCGGGGATCGGGCCTGGAGATCACCGCGGCCGCCCGGGGTCGTCCCCGGGCGCCGCCGCCGACGGCCGGAATGGCGTCGCGAGATCATGACCCCGCATCGCCCGAGCCCGCGGGCTTCGCGGCGTAGGTGGCGGACCTCGAGCTCGGTGAGGAACCGACCCGAAGCGAGACCGCACCGTCCGCATCCGAACCACGGCCGGAAGATGGGGCGGACGAAAGGCGACGAAGCACGGTCGTGGTCCGACAGCGACAGCGGACCGCGATCGATCCTTCGCCGGCCGGTGATCATCTCGATCCGGAGGCGGCCTCGTCCGCCGCCGACCGTTCCCTCGCCGCGAGCCTCGACGGCGCCGATGACCACCCTTCGGCGATCGGCGGTCCGACCGACTCGCCCGCGACGGGGCGCGCCGACGCGCCGGCGACCGCGATGGCCGATGATATGCCGACCGTCGCCGCGGTGCCGGTCTTTCGAGCGCCACGAGCCGCAGCGACCGTCGACGTCGGGCCGCTCGACCCCGCGGACCGGGGGCCGACCCAACCGTCGGCGCCCCCGCCGGCCGGCCCTGGGGCGCGACTGGTGCCCGCGTATCCATCGAAACGTCCGCCGCGCCCCGGGATCGGGGATCGAACCTCCCGCATCGACGCCCGTCGACGGTCCACGCCCCCCCGGGGCCGACCTGATGGCCCCGGGGCCTGGATCGGCGCCGCCCCCCGAGCGACCGGGGGCGCGGTGGTCGCGGCGGTGGCCTTGGCGCTCGTCGTCGTGGCCGGCGCGGTCCTCCTGCGATGGACGACCGCG
>JANQQN010000535.1 GCA_028289325.1 Myxococcota bacterium
TGCCCTGCTCGGCTATCCGAAAGGGTTGATCATCCTCGACGAGCGCGAACGAGTCCTGTTGGTCAACACCCTGGCTCTGAGGCTACTGCGGCTGGGCTCGAGCCCCCGAGAGGGGGACATGCTACCGATGACCCTTCGTCAACTGCACGAGGGCGTGCAGCACGAAGACGGCCAGCGGATCACCGTCAGCGTTCGACCGTTCTCCTGGAATCGCCGGCCGGCAACCTGGCTCGAGCTGTCGGTAATCCATTCCGAGGGGGATGAAGCGAATCGGCGCGCGCGCCGGCTGCACGCCGACCGTCTCGCCGCGGTAGGGCAGATGGCGGCGGGCATGGCCCACGAGGTGAACAATCCGGTCGCGTACATTTCGGCGAACAGCAACACGATCGCGGAGCGCGTCGATCGGCTGGAGACGGTGTTTCGCCGGTTGCGCACCGTCGTCGCCAACGACCCGGACGTCGCCCGAGGCTTCGACTCGGTGATGGACAAGCTCAACGTGCAGGACAGTCTGCGCGAGCTGCGAGATATCACGAAGGAGAATCTCGAGGGAGCGGCTCGGATAAGTGCGATCGTGCGCGACCTCAAGAACTTCAGCCGGATCGAGCCTGACCAGGTCGAGATCGCCAGCGTCAATCAGATTGTCAACGAGGCCTGCATGCTGGTGGCTCACCAGATCCGATACAAAGCCGAGCTGGTCAAGAATCTCGGTGAAGTGCCGAGACTACCCATCGCGCGGCAGAAGCTCTGTCAGGTCGTAACCAACCTGCTGATGAACGCTGCGCAAGCCATCCCGGAGGGCGACCAGAAAGCGCATCGAATCCAGGTGAAGACGTGGGCGGAGTCCGACCGCGTCGTCCTGTCCGTGACCGATACGGGTTGCGGGATTCCGGACCACCTGAAGAAGCGCATCTTCGAGCCGTTCGTAACGACCAAGGATCGCGATGGCGGAACTGGGTTGGGGCTTTCGTTGTGTGCCGACATCGTTCGCCGGCACGGAGGAGATATTCGATTGTACAGCGCGCTCGAACAGGGGTCGCAGTTTGAGGTCACCCTTCCGCTTCAGACCGGCCTGACCCCCAAGGAACCCAACGAGACGAAGGCGGAGCCCGTGCGCCCACGGGCCCACGAGCGAGCTCGTATTCTCTTCGTTGACGACGAAATGATGCTTCTGCGGGCTTTTCGCCGGCTGCTGGGGCCCCACCACGACGTGACCACCGCGTCTGGGGGCGCGGAGGCGCTGGAGCTGCTGACCCAGGATCAGGGGTTCGATGTCGTCATCTGCGATCTGATGATGCCGGACATCGACGGCCCCATGCTGCACGCGGAGGTGCAGCGCCGGTGGCCGGCGCTCGAGAACCGGATGATCTTCTGCTCCGGGGGGGCGTTTTCACCCCGGGTGCGACATTTCGCCGACCAGGTTCGGGACCGCTGCATCGAGAAGCCGGTCACTCTGCAGCAGCTGACCGGGGTCATCGACCGGGTGCGAGAAGCCGGCGCCCCGATGTGACGCGGGGTCGACGGCGATGTTGCCGGTCCCGGTCGGACCGCCCTGCACTCATGAAAATCGACCGCGATCTGCGCGTCGAGAATTCCATATCGACACCACGACCGCGTTCGAAGCAGCCTGCCTTGACATCGACGATCGGCATTCGCCGCCGCTCGGTCGGTGCGCTGGACGACGGAGGTTGAGCTTCGGAGGCTCACGACGTCTTGGCCGTCGCCACCACTTGCGCGTAGCCGATCCACCCTCCGCGCGCAGCGCTCGCGGTGACCAGGGCCGTCCCGAGAATGGGCAGCCATCCCCATCGCGGGCTTCGCAGCGCTCGGCTCAGGACCCGGCGCCCGAATCCGCCGAATCCCGCGAAGACCGGCGTCGTGAGGTCCGTCCACGCCTGCACCTCGAACCCCGCCCGGTCGAGCTCGTCGTGCCACTGCGCCCGGGACCACAGGTTGCGCTGAGGGATGCCGGCCGCCCAGGCGAAGGTCCTCGCGCGCAGACCGGGTCCGCGCGAAGGCACGAACAGGTCGGTGACGCCCAGGCGCCCACCGGGGGCGAGCCCGGAGGCCGCGCAACGCAGAAACTCGCGGCGAGACGGGAAATGATATGCGGCGTCGAGGCTGAGGATCGCGCTGGCTTGCTGGTCGCGAAGGTCGGCGTCGCTCGCTTGTTCGACCCGCACGCCGCCCAGGTCGTTGGCGCGGTCGGCGGCCCGGGCCGCGGATGGGCCGTGGGGCTCGTAGGCCAGGACGGAGTTCACGCCGAACTGTCGGCGCCACACGGACAGCTGGTCGCCGCATCCGCACCCCACGTCGATGACCCGGTCTTTCGGCTCGAGCGCCAGCGCCTCGCCGAGATGGACGGCGAGGGCGCGGGCCGCGTCGCGATAACCTTCGTTATGCGTCCAGTAGCCGAGGTTCTGCCAGGTTGCGGTCGTACCCGCGTTGAGCAAGGCGGGGTCGGGGGGCGAGACCACCTTCAGCTCGGGGTGGACCACGGCGCGCGTACGCCGAGGTGGGCGACCGTCGATTCGCTCGACCGCACGCCGGACTCGAGCAAAGGCATGCCCCGGGTGGCGTAGGAGCCCACGAACCAGATCCGGCGGTCGGGCTCCCGGTGAAGGGCCTGCAGCATCTCGTAGCCGCGAAGGCTATCCGCGTTGACGACCGGGCGCTGAAGTCGGACGCGGAGCATCTCTTTGTTGGCCTCGGGGGCCCAAAGCGGGTTGTGGGTCTGGAACACCGGCGATTGTCCCTCGAACTCGACCTCGACTCGATTCACCCACAGGGTCGATGCGGCCTGCTCCCGCTCGGGGCTGACGAAGAAGTTCACCGACGCCCAGTCGCGCTCGGCGCGAGGCATCAAGGCCCGATCGGTGTGCACGACGACGTCGAGCTGGTCGTAACGAAACCGCTCCAGCGCGTCGTGTTCGGGGGCGAACGCCGTCGGCGACAGCAGCGCTCGGGCGTGGTTGGCTTGGGTCGCGATCACCACGTGATCGAAGCGCTCGACCCCATCGGCGAGCTTGATGTCGACGCCGTCGTCGCTGGCGGTGACCTGCTGAACGCCGGTCCCCAGCCGCACGTCGGGGAGGTTGGCCACCAACCGGCGAACGATCTGCCGGGTACCGCCGGTGAATCGGCGCAGCCGACCAGCGAGGAAGATATCGAACAGGCTCTCGATGATCACCCGGGCCGGATACTCGGCCACGCTGTCGCGCGAGCAGGTGCAGATGGTCCCGATAGCGGGGTACAGAAAGTCTTCGACGAACGTTTCGCTGTACTCGCCTTCGGCGAGGTAGGCCTTGAGCGGACGGTCGTTGAGCGTGCCGTTTTCGAGGTCGAGCCCGCCCGCCAGTCTGAGCTGGGCCACCCCGGAGATGATGGCGAGGGCGCGAGGGCTCAGATAGCGCGGCGGCACGTACGGAAAGCTGACCTTCGCCGCGGTGACGGTTCCGTAGCGGAAGAACGTTTGCCGCGTGGTCTCCGAGAATGAAGACGCCACGCTGATGGGGCGGCTGACCACCCCGAGCTCGTCGGCCAGGGCGGATAACGTCGGCCACAGCTTTCGGTTGAAGACCCTGATAGGCACGTCGACGCCGACGTCGGAGGGGC
This sequence comes from Myxococcota bacterium, assembly GCA_028289325.1. GTDB lineage: Bacteria > Myxococcota > Kuafuiibacteriia > Kuafuiibacteriales > Kuafuiibacteriaceae > JANQQN01. The sequence continues at coordinate 3,613 of JANQQN010000535.1, forward strand.
CAGTGGGGATCTCGGCCGAATGGGCGTCCATGCCCACGCGCTGATGCCGTTCGAAGAGCACGGTGCGATGGCCGGCCCGATCGAGAAGCCAGGCGGCCGTCAAGCCGGCGATGCCGCTGCCCACGACGGCCACGCGCACAGTCATGCCCGCCAAGACGACCATCGATGGCGGGAGGCGACAAGACGTGGCTTACCGGGAAGAGACCGTGTACAGGGTCACGCCGCCGGTGTGGGTCTGACCCGGGCGGGCGACGTGGGTCTGCACCTCCAGCCCGAGCAGGCGGCCTGCCCCCGTCACGCCGGCGGGTTCGACCCGCATGGGGTCGGCGATCACCGCACGACCAGTCGGGGTTAGATGGGCCTTGATGAAGCGGAGAACGCCGCGAAGCATGCCGTCGCCGTACAGCACGTCGGCGGCGAGGATCGCGTCGAAGGGCCCGAAGCCTTCGGGGGGCGGGTCGTCCCAGTCGAGCAGGACGGTCGTCGCGTCTACGCCGTTGCGGGCCGCGTTTCGGCCGGCGAGGGCGAGCGCCTCCGGCCGTCGGTCGGCGAGGGTGACCGTCGCGCCCAGCACCCCGGCGAGGACGCCCGTGCCCCCCGGGCCGCACCCTAGGTCGAGCACCCGACGGCCGACGAACGCGCGGTGGGGCGGCTCGGGAACCAGCTGCTGGGCCAGCCGAGCAAGGGCATCCATCAGGGCGTGGGCACTGGGCCATAGATACGCCCAGTAAGGGTCGATCCCCCGGCGCACGCTATCGTGGGCGAGGCTTGCGAGGTCCGCGACCTGTTCGATCTCGAGGGCGATCTCGCCCCATTCGAGCTGGCGCGCCTCGGTCGGCGGTAGGCGGTCTTCCATGAATCCGTCAGGTGCGTGGTCGCCGGGCGGCGGCTTTCTTGTTCGCGGTCGGCGTTTTGGCTTTCTTGTTCGCGGTCGACGTCTTGGCCTTGGCCGCCGCGGCGCGTTTGGTCGTCGCGCGCTTCGCGGGCGCCGACTTGGCGGCCGGCGACTTCTTACTCGCGGTTTTCTTGCTCGCTGACTTCGGGGCGGCCTTCTTGACGGGCGCCTTCTTGGACCCGCTCGGCGTGGCTTTCTTGGCCGGTTCGGCTTTTTGGACCCCGGTCTTCTTGGCCGCCGCCTTCTTCGTCGAGCTTGGCTTTTTGGCCGGTTCGTCTTTCTTGTTGGCGGCCTTCTTCGTGGTGGTCTTCCGGCCGGAATCCTTGCTGGACGACGTCTTGTTACCGGCCTTCGCGACGGCCTTGGTCGCTTCATCGGCTGGTTTCTTGCCGGGCGCGGCCTTCTTGGTCGGCTCCGCCTTACCGGCCTTAGCGGCGGGGCTGGGGTCGGTCTTCTTCGAACCGGAAGTCTTCTTCGAGGCGCTCGTCTTCTTGGCCGGCGCGGCCGGCGGCTGAGGCGCGGGGCTGTCGGCCAGGGCCGCCTCTAGCTTACGCTCGGCCTCTTCGACTCGACGCTGTGCCTCTTCCGCGCGGGCGGTGCTCGCGGTGAGCTGCTGGAAGTACATCCGCATGGGGATGACGTACCGGTCGATCCACTCGCGTTCGAAGCGGGGCACCAGCTCCGGCGGAACATCGCGATGAACGAGCTCCAGCTGACAGGTTCCGTCGGGGCGTTTCTTAAGGTTGATCTCTACCTGCGAGGGAGGGGACTCACCGAAAGCGGGCACGCGCCAGCGCATGACGATGCGCTTGTTCTTCTTGAGCTCGAGAACCTCGCCCTCGACCTCACCATCCTGCCCCACGAAGCGGCCGCCCGGCCGAGGCTCGACCTCAGTGCGACTACCGCCGGTGAACGAAGTGTGTTGGGCACTGTCGAGCCAGGCTTCGTACACGTGTTGTGGACTAGCGGGGATCAGGCCGCTGACCAGGATGGATTCCATAGTAAATACCCCTTATAAACCAGTGAAACCTGTGCTTCCTCGGGAATTTACGAAGGTGTCGAGACGGCGTCAATGAGGGGTAGGGTAGACTCTGGGGTGGAGTCACCGCCTCATTCACTTCGTCTGGTCTTTGTCCCATGATGCGGCCGTCTTGGACGCATCAGCTGCCTCTTCGTTCGACGCGCCCGATGCCCCGCGGGGAGCCGTCGGTCACGGCCATCCATCGGAGGACGGCGCGCCCAGCGTGTTAGGGATCCTCGCGGCCACCTGGGGCATTCTAGGGGTGGTCCTGCTGCTCACCCACGCGGTGGTCCGACTTTCGCCCCGGGCGTTGGAGGTGGTCCGCGCCGATCTGGGATTGTTCGAGTGGGCGGCGCTCGTGGCCTTCGTCGGCAGCATTGCCTACACCGAGGGGTACCGGGCCTTTCAGCGCGCGTTCTCGCCGCGGGTGGTCGCCCGGGCGGCGTGCTTGGCTCAGCGGCCGGTGTGGTGGCACGCGATCTTGGCGCCCGCGTTCTGTATGGGCTTCTTTCACGCCACCCGGAAACGGGTCGTCGTGACCTGGATCCTGACCGCGGCCATCGTCCTTCTGATCGTGCTCGTCCGGCAGCTCCCGATGCCGTGGCGCGGATTCGTTGACGCTGGAGTCGTGGTCGCGCTTACCTGGGGGGTTCTGGCCATCCTGGTCTTTGCCGCCCGCGCCTTGCTCGGGCGGCGACCGGCGACCTCTCCCGACCTGCCCTGAATCCCTGAGCGCTCCCTGGCCTTATCCCTCAGACGGTGTCGCTGACCCGCGGGGCCAGCTCGGCCAACAGCCGGGGGTCGATATTGCCCCCGCTGAGGAGAACGCCGCACCGACCGCGTCCTTCCCGCAGCGCGAGGGCCAGTGGCGCCGCGCCCGAGGGCTCGAGCACCAGCCGCAGATGGGCCAGCGCCCACACGACAGCCGTCAACATCTCCTCGTCGGTCACCGTTTCCACCCGGCTGACCAGCCGCTGCACGATCGGGAACGTGAACTCTCCTGGACGCCGGACCCGCAGGCCATCGGCGATGGTCCGCGGCGGGGGGACCGACACCCGGGTGCCCGCGGCGAGGCTGCGTTTGGTGTCGTCGGCATCCTCGGGCTCGACGCCGATGATCTCGCACGTCGGGAGTCGGTCGGCGATCACCGTGGCGCACCCCGCCATGAGCCCTCCGCCGCTGATCGGGCAGTAGAATCGGTCGAGCTTCGGCGCTTCTTCGAGCATTTCCAGGGCCGCCGTCCCTTGCCCGGCCGCGATCAAGGGATGGTCGAAGGGCGGAACGGGCAACAGTCCTTCGTCTTGAGCCAACTTCGCCGCTCGCTGAGCGCGTTCGGCGCTGTCCGGTCCCACCTCGATGACCCGGGCCCCGCTTTGCTCGGTCCGGGTTCTTTTCAGCGGCGGCGCGTCGCTGGGCATCACGACCGTCGCGCTCATGCCCAGCCGCTGCGCCGCGCGCGCGACGGCCTGGGCATGATTTCCCGAGGAGTGGGCGACGACGCCGGTTCCCGCCGGCAACGTGGCCAGCATATTGAACGCGCCCCGCAGCTTGAAAGCACCCGTCGGCTGCAGCGACTCGGCTTTGAGGAAGAGGTCGATATTCCCCACTTGGTGATGAAGGGTCGGGGTTCGGGTGACGTACGCAGCGATCCGCTCGCGCGCGGTGGTAACGTCGTCCAGACTCAGCCGGTGCATGAGGTCGACCTGGCGCGCCGGAATGTCGACGTCAAGCCTGCCGGAGGGTAAGAAAGAGTTTGTCCCCGCTTCGGGGCGCCCTCCCATGATGAGTTTGGCCAGCGAACGAGGACCGGAGGTCACCGACGTTTGGGGAAGCCTGAAGGACCCGTTGACCGAGTCGTCGTACCGCGTCTGTGCGCTTCCGATGGCCCGGCGGTCGCTCAAGACCACCGCCTCGATGGGGGCCGCGGCTTTCGTGGCCGGCCTGGTTCCCGACTACGTGCTGGCCGGTTATTCGACCACGTTCTTTTCGATGGTCGCGCTGAGGCTGGTCATCGTCGCGCTGTTGATGGCGCTGGTATTCGTTCCCGCTGTCACGTCGACGTGGGTGCGGCTGGAGCGCTCGGTCCTGGTCGTCGGTCTGCTGGTGGCCATCGCCCTCAACGGGCTGTTCATACTCGTCCCCAAGAGCGTCGAGGTCACCGGGTTCATCGCGACCCTCTACGTTCTCGTCATCTGCGTCACCGTACATATCCATCCCTTAAGAAGCGCAGTGATCACCGTAGTGACCGTCGCGGGAGCTCTCGGGTCCTCGCTGTGGGTTCATCAGCCGGAGCCGATCAGGATGGCCATCGTTGCCACGCTGCTTCCGATGACCGTCTTCGTAGCGCTCACGATGCAAGTGAGACTGCGCGGATTTCGTCGGTTGGCGTTCGCGAACTACGAGGCCGAACGGATCGCGCTCGAGCGGGCGATCGCGCAGACCGAAGCGCGCAAGGAAGCGGAAGCCCTCGCCCACGAAAGCGACAGCAATCTCATTCGGGTGTTCGAGTTGGCGCCGGTTCCCATCGTTCTGACCGCGCTGGCCGCGGACTCGACCCGGATGGCCAACCGAGCCGCGCGTCGGGTTCTCGGCCTTCCGCTGGACTACGATCGGTCCATCCGCGCCGTCGAGTTCTATCGAGACCCCCGACAGCGCGAGGCGTTCATCGAACTGGTCAAACGCGACGGCGAGGTGCGTGACTTCCTCGTCGACATCGATACTTACGATCACCGGTCGATCAAGTTGTCGCTGTCGGGCGCGATCATTCAACATCAGGGTGCGCCGGCGCTCCTGGTGAGTTTCGCCGACGTGACCGAGCTGCAGCGAGGGCAGGACGAGCTGCGGGCGGCGAAAGAGGAAGCGGAGCAGGCCATGGTGCAGGCCCGCTGCGCGGCGGAAGAGGCGGACGTCGCGAGTCGGGCCAAAAGTCAGTTCCTGGCCAACATGAGCCACGAGATCCGCACGCCCATGAACGGGGTCATCGGCATGGCCGCCCTGCTGTTGGGTACTCGCCTCGACCCCGAGCAGCGCGAGTTCGTGAAGACCATCCGGGCCAGCGCCGACGCTCTGCTCACGGTTATCAACGGAATCCTGGATCTGTCGAAAGTCGAGGCCGACAAGCTCGATCTGGAGACCGTCGACTTCGATCTCATCGAGACCATCGAGAGGGCCCACGACCTGCTGGTCCTTCGAGCCCGAGACGCGAACATCGACTACCGGACGATGATCACCGACCGCGTGCCGGCGCACGTCCGAGGAGATCCTACTCGCCTCACCCAGATCGTGATGAATCTGGCCGGCAACGCCATCAAGTTCACCGAACGCGGGTACGTGTCCGTCACCGTAGATACGGAACCGAGCGCCGATGGTCGGATCTATCTCCGTTTGCAGTTCGAAGACACCGGGATCGGCATGGCCTCGGACCACATCGACCACCTGTTCGCGCCGTTTACCCAGGCCGACGCTTCGACGGCCCGCCGTTACGGCGGTTCGGGTCTGGGGCTCGCGATCGCTCGCCGTCTGGCTCGCATGATGGGCGGCGACATCGGGGTCGAAAGCGAAGTGGATAAGGGCTCCCGGTTCGACGTGCGCCTTATCCTGTCGACGGCGTCATCCTCTTTCGACCTGCAGGATCCGAACGTCGTCGGGGCGCGGTCGATGCTGGTCGTGGAGCCGAAGCGCCGAAGCATCCAGTCGCTCGAACCGTTGGCCCGTTCACTGGGGTGGGACGTATGGCGGGTCGAGCAGTGGGACGAGGCGGCGGTGGCCCTCGAGCAGCTGGGGCCCGATATGCTCATGCTCGCCGTCGACAGCCGGGTGGTTCCCGCCGAGGCGCGGGCGGCCCTCGAAGGATACACGGGCCTGTGGATCGTGCCGGGGCTTGGTGATCCCCTCGCGCCTCCTCCTGGCTTTCTCAACGTGCAGCGCCCATTGCGCCGGTCGACGGTGAGAGCGGCGGTCCGCCGGCTGATGGCCACCCAGCCGGAGTTCGGCCCGATCTCTGGTCTCGAGGAGGCCGAGCCGCCGCCAACAAAGGCCGTCCGGCTGTTGCTCGCCGAGGATAACGTCGTCAACCGAACGGTCGCGGTGCGGTTGATCGAACGCCTGGGGTTCGCGTGTGACGTGGTGGAAAACGGCGAAGAAGCGCTGGCGGCGCTGGCGCGTCGAGCCTACGACCTGGTGTTGATGGACGTGCAGATGCCCCACATGGACGGTCTGGAGGCGACGAAGCGGTGGCGGGAGGCCGAAGCCGAACATGGAGGCCACATCCCGATCGTGGCCTTGACCGCCCATGCCCTCAAGGGTGACCGGGAAACCTGTCTTGCCGCAGGCATGGACGACTATCTATCGAAGCCGGTACGGCCGGAGGCCCTGAGCTCAGTCATCGATCGATGGGCGCGCGGGGCGGAGGTTTTGGCGGCGAGGCTCGGCGGCTAAGGATATCAGCGCGGGATCTGTTAGGGGCAGACGCCGTACAACGTACACATGAATGGCTCCAGACGATCGTTGGCCTCGACTGCGCTCGCCCCGTCGGGTTGAAGGGCCAGATAACGTCGATAGTGGCCGATCGAACACTCACCGAAATCCAGTCGTCGGTAGATTTCCGCGATCCCCAGATGGCAGTCCGCGTGGTGGGGGTCGAGGGTCACGCATCGCCGGAACCGAGCTCGGGCAAGCTTCAGCCGACCGTTCGTTGCGGCGCGGACCGCGCGTCCTCGCGCCCGTTCCGCGGCCTCTCGTCGCTTCGGCGGCAACGGCGGAGGCGGGGCTAGTTGTCCGGCGAGGGCCGGGGCTCGGGCGGGGGCCAGCGAGCGACCGGCGGCGGCGACCGGCGCCGACAAGTCGGCACGAATGGTGGACGCGGTGGCGGTGACGACGTGAATGGTAGTGGCCTTCGTCCCCAGCCCGACCAGCCAAGTGTGGGCTTCGCCGCCGACGGGTTTCGCCCGCAGCTCCACGAAGGCTCGCTTTGTTGCCGCGTCCGCGGGCATGGCGCTCAGGGGCTGTCCGTCGAGATAAACTTCGGTGTCGTCGGGGGCCGAGAGGCGGATGTTGCGCTCGTGGGGCGGGCGCAGGTTCAACGCGACCGGCCCGGGCTGAGAGATACCGAGACATCGAATCAGGCGGGCCCCAACCGGGCGCCCGCCCTCGCTCTGACGGAAGACGGCGGCGCCTTCGATGCGAACCGTTCCCGGAACGGTCTGGTCGCCCCGGTGTGCGGTGAGCTGATCGCCCGGCGCTCCGACCGCCGTGACGTGGCAGGACGAAGCGGGATCCGCGGGGGCGAGATGGGCGGTCAGGACGCCGTATGACGGCAGAGGAAGGCGAACCGGCACGAAGCCCTCCGCATCTACCAAGACTGCGAGTGGGAGATCCGTCGGGGTCAGCAGCCGCAGCGGCGTCTGCCCGAGGACCCGCCCGTCCGCCTCGGCGACGACGTCGGCGCCGCTCGGCGTCGATAGCAGGACAACCTCTCGATCCGACCGAATGAGGGCCGGCGGGCTCGCCACGACCGCGGTCACCGTCGCCGGCCGAGACCACCGGGCACCGGCGCCGATGCCGAGCGCGAACAGGAGGCCCGCGCCCGCGATCCAGATGAGCGCGAAGGCTCGGCCGAACACCACGGGCCGACGCCAACGCAGCTGATCGGGGGATGACTTCGGGGTGGTCGGGCCCGCTCGTTCCGGCGGTGGCGGCGGAAGTATGGGTCGAGGCAGTGGCGTGGGCGCCGGGGGCGGCGGCGGCGACGACAGGGGCCGAACGGATACCGCACGCGCCCGCGGCGTCGAACGGCGGGGCATGGACAGGGCGCCGGGCAGCGCCTCGCCCATCGGGCTCATATCCGCGGTCGGCGCCGAGGGGGCGAACGCGGCGCCGGGGGTTTCGGCCCGAGCTCTCCGGACCGACACGCCGGCCTGTTGGCGCTGCAGGGACATCGCTGGACCGCCTTCGCGGTTGGGCAGCGGAAGTCGGGGGCCGTCTCGACGCGGTGGAGTCAGGGGCGGGTGGGGACTGCCGCCGACCTTCGACAGGTCGTGAACGGTCTGGGGGTGCGAGGCCGGTTTGCGCTTCGTCTCGAGCTCGTGGATCGGTGCTCGCGCGCTCACGGCCGGTCCGTCGCGGAGTTCGCCGGCGCGATTTCCATTCGCGCCATTCGCGCTTTCGCGCGCTTCGGACGGATGCAGCGCCTCTTCGATCGCCTGGGCGATGGCCGACGAGGTGTTCTCGGGCGCGTCGTTGTCCAGCTCCGACGGGACCACGTACGCTTCGGTATCGACCGAATCGAAGAGGAAGTCGTCCTGCGCCGCCAACATCGCGGGGGTGTTGACCGTCCAGGCTCGAGCTTCCCGGTCGGTCAACGCTTCGACGACGGCGTCGGCGGACCGCGGCCGCGATGCTGCGTCGACGGCGGTCAGGGAGCGGATTGCGCGATCGAGGGTCGAGCGGAGCCCCTCGTCGGTCGGCGGGGACGTCGCTCGGTCGATGAGGGTGCGGAGCAGATGGCCGAATCGCCACAGGTCACCCGACGGGGTGGCGGGCCCGGCGGGCGCTTCTTCGGGCGCCCATGGAGGCGGCGCCATATCCCCGGCGTACCAGGTTTCGTCGAACGCGATCGGCACGCCAACCACCGACAGCTCGCCCCGATCGTCGACCATGATCGTGCCTCCGCTCAGGGTCGGGTGGGCGCGCTGGTGGCGGTGCTGGTCGGCCAGCCACTCGCCCACCGACGCCGCCGCTCCGGCGATGTCGTGCCAGGACCAGACCGCGCGCTGGACCGGCTGCCAGCGTCTACGCCACGGCAGCGCCCAAAACAGGGTGTATCCGCCGTCGGGCCGAATGACCGCGCTGTGGTCCAGAATGTTCAGCTCAACCCGCCGTTCCGCGGTCATCTTGGCGCTGGCGCGGATCGCGGCCTCCGCGACCGGCTGGGCCGCGTTGAGGGAGATCATTTGAATGAGGAACGTCGCGCCGTCGGGCATCGTTCCTTCGGCCAGGACCAACCCTGGGCTTCGCGCGACCTCTCGGCCGATCTGATAGGGACCTAGCCGACGCTGGTGCTGTCGTGCCGTCAACGCTACTCGAGGGTACCGGGGTCTTTTTCCCCGCGCCATCAGATTCAGAAGCCGATCGTCATTGTCGCGGCGCGGGCGGGCCGTTGCGCTGAAGATGAGACTGCGTGGGCCCGAGTTTCGTCTGCGGCGTCGGCTACGACAGCCGGGGTGGCCGCGCGTGGACGAGCAAGTCAGGAGAGATATCGAAGCGAGCCTCGGCGAGACGGGTCGCGTACGACAGCTGAGCTTCCGAGACCCCGCGTCGACGCATCGTTCGCACCACGGTGGCGATGGCTTGGGGTTGGATGTAGCCCCGGTCGGCGAGCATCAGGGCCGTGGTCAGGTAGCTCGGACTGGGAAACACGCGGGGATCCGGGCTCTGCGGTCGATGCGGTCGGACCTGGCGGATCCCGATCAACTCTACGGGGTCCGGGCCGAAGTCGATCCCCTCCGCGAGATCCACGACCTCCGCCACGTCTCGCTCAGGGACGTTTAGGGATCGCAGGTGGGTTTGCAGCCCTCGTCCTCGCAATTCGGCACATATCCGCCCGAACAGCAAAAAGATCTCGGCGTCGTCTTCGGCGTCGTCGCCGAACATCAGCCATCGCGCGCCCGTCGGCACCTGCCGCCGGTACATCAACAGCGCTTTGAGCTTGTACCCGATCTGGCGGGCGATATCGCGAGGGCGTCCGGCGCGGACCAGGCCCCACTGGTCCTTGAACGTGATGCCGTCGAAGTCCACGCCGTCCAGGGTCATCTTCTGCTGAATGACTCGACGCAGCTGAAGCGGGCTTCCGCTGATGAAGTACAGGGGTACGATCGCGCTGGCGTCCTCGGGCCCATGGCGCAACGCGCGGATGAGGGGAACGACACCAGGAATCGCTTCCTTGTCGACCGCGAGCTCGAATGGGATCGCGGCCAGTCCCCAAAAAGACGAGAATCGCGTGTTGAGATACGTCTTGTCGATGTCCCACAGCAGCAGCGGCCCCTCGTAGTCGGCGGGAAGCCGGCGCTCGTTGCTCTGTTCGACGAAGGAAGGGGTCATCATTCCCCCAGATCGAGGCTGCGGTGAAGGACGGCTTCGAGGGCGGTTCGAGCGCTTTGCGTCCCAATCAATACCGATTGCACGGCCTCCACCAGCGGCAAGGAGAGGTTTCGCTGGGTGGCGACGGCCACCGCGGTCGCGGCCGTCGTGGCGCCTTCTACGGTGCCGTCGACCGAGGCCAGCGCGTCGGCCACGGCGCGCCCCTCGGCCAGCATTCGCCCGAATTCGACGTGGCGGTCCATCGACGTCACGTTGCGGGGGATGAGCTCGCCGACCCCGGCCAGCCCGTAGAAGGTGCGCTCGTCGGCCCCGAGGTCCGTACCCAGCCGCTTGGCATCGACGAGGCTATGGGCCAGCAGCAGGCCGCGGGCGGTGTCCGACAGATCGAGGGCCACGGCCATGCCGGCGGCGATCGAACCGACGTTGGCGATGGCCCCTGCGACCTGGACGCCGACGATGTCGCGGCTGCTGTGGATGGTCACCGGAGCGCCGGTGGTCATGGCCCGCGCGGTTTCGATGACCTCGCCGTATCGCGAGGCCATCACCGCGTTGATCTGGCGGCCCAAGGCCAGCTCGCGGGCGTGGATCGGGCCGCCGAGGGCCCCGATCTTGCGGACGCAGGTCTTGCTTCGGATCAGATTGTGGGGAAGGGCGAAGGCGGGGCCGACCCCGCGGCAGGCGGTCATCACCACGTGATCGCCGCGGGCGTAGGGGCCGTACTCTTCGGCCGCCTCGGCGAGCTCGTCGATCGAGACGGCGAAGAAGATGACGCTGGCCCCATCGATCGCCGTGCTCAGCTCGTCTTCGAGTCGAACTCGATCCGGAAGCTCCTCGGCCAGCCTTTGGCGTCGCTCGGGTCGGCGTACGAACAGCCGTACGTCGGCGGACGTCTGGCCGACGATCAGCCCCAGCGCGCGGGCCATTCGCCCGCTTCCGATGACCGCGAGCGTCAGGTTGGACCCGGTCATCGCGGCCCCTCGGTGCCGCTGCTCGCCAGCGTGCGGTGGTCGCTGGCCAGCGCTGGTCTTCCCGGCAGCCCATAACCTTCGACGCGATTTTGGTAATACAGCAGCAGCGTACGGTCGGCGGGAATGATCCGGTCACCCTTGCGCACCGCGGCGGGGCGGGTGTGGTAGGTGCTGTACATGGCCAAGGCGTCGGCAACGACGTCGTCGGCGGGTTTGTGTGCGCTCTTGGCCAGCCGCAGTTCGCCGCGGGACTCTCGGGTCTTCAGTTCGTCGAGCAGTCTCTCCGTCGCCCGGTATACCGCGGCGAGCTCGAGGTCGTCACCCACACCTCCGGTCCGCAGAACCCGAAGGATGTCCATGCGAGGGTTACGGTCGAGCAGGAGCCCGAACAAGACTCGGGCCACGATGTGGGTGCCGCTCAGGACGTTGTCCTGGCCGTAGGCCCGCGTGATGTAGTCGCCGACGTCGCGGGTGTACTCGGCGTCGCGATCGACGACCGTGGCCGGCTGCCCGTTCTTGAGAACGTAGCGGCGGGTATCGATGGTCCGTCCCCCGGGATCGACGCTGTGGCCGTTCTCGTCCACCGGATTGCCGAACACATCGCAAGCGGGAGAGAGGGTGACGTGAAGCTTCGAGTTCAGCCCCACCAGCTTTGATACGAATTCGAAGACTCGCTTCGGCTGGGCGAACTCGTCGTCATCGATGATGTAACGCGCCTTGCCGACCTCCTTGAGGAAGTCGTCGATCAGGGTCTCGGCTTCGAGTACCAGGTCGTAAGACAGGGTCATGGGGACCACGAACAGACGCGGCTGCGGCTTCGCGAGCCGAAGGTTGTTGATGTACGCCTGTAGGCCGGTACCCAGGAGGCCGAACTTGAGGCGCCGCTCGATGGCCCCCGACCGAGACCGGGTGCCGCCGGGGAAGAAGATATTGTCGTAGCCGAACTCGAGGGTGAGGGTCGCGTAGTGCTTGAGCACTTCCTTGTACAGCGGATCCGACTTCTTGCGGTCGACGGTGTACGCGCCGAGGTTGTGCATGAAGAACGACAGCAAGGGGTTCGTGAATAGGTTGAGGCCGGCCCCGTAGATGAACGGCGGCAGCCCCAACCGATACAGTGAATAGCCCACGACGATCGAGTCGAGGTTGCTGACGTGGGTCGGAACCAGGATGACCGTCCCCAGGTCTTGCAGCCGCCGCAGGGGCTCGATCTCGCCCTGGATGATGATCGACTCGTCGATGCTCGGAAGGTCCGGCAAACGGGTCAGCAGTCGCTTCGGCGACATCGCGTTCATCAGGACGCTGAGGCCGGGGGGCAGCAGGCGGGTGGTGACCTTGTACACGCGGGGATCGAAGTTGCCCGCGATCTCTTCCCCGTAGTGACGGATCGCTCGCCGCAGCTGCATTCGCACGTCGCGGTCCGACGCGTGACGAAGCCCTCGCTGTACGTCCTCCCAAAAGGCGACATCGTTTTCGTGCGCGGGGCTTTTGCCGCTGTCGTCTTTGAGCCGGCGGCGCTCGCAGTACAGGCTCTCTTCGAGGACCTCCTGGACCCGGAGGCCACCGGCCGCAGACGCGCTCATGTATTGATCGCAGACCCGGCTCTCGAGCTCGGTTAGGATTCGTTCCTGATCTTCGGTACGCACCCGCCGAACGGTCTAGCAGATATTGAGGTTAGCTTCGCCCGCCCGTCGACGACATCGAGGCGGTGATTACGCTTAGCGTTAAGGGAGTTTTTTTATCGTGGTTTCAAAGACTTACTATGATGATCTAGGGGTTTCTGAGACCGCCGGCCAAGACGAGATCAAGCGCGCGTATCGCAAGCTGGCCCGTCGGTATCACCCGGACAGAAACCCGGACGACGCGGCGGCCGAGGAGCGCTTCAAGGCGATCGGTAGAGCTTTCGAGGTGCTGTCCGATCCCCATAAGCGGCGGATGTACGATGAATTCGGCGAGGACGCCGAACGGCTCGGGTTTGATCCGGAGCGTGCGAATGCGTACCGAGCGGCGCGGGCCGGAGGCGCAGGCGTGCGTGGTCAAGGCGGCAAAGGAAGCGGGGACCCTCTCGAAGACCTGCTGCGCGAATTCGGACGCTCTGGCGGGCGTCCGTCCACCGGTTTTGGCGGGGACCCGTTTGCGGGCGGCGATGGATTCGGTGGCTTTCGTGCCTCTGGCCCCCAGGACGGCGCGGATATCGCCACCAGCCTGAAGATCTCGTTCGAGGAGGCGGCTCGGGGCGTCGAGCGGACCCTCCGGCTGACCAAGCCTCAGCGCAACGGAGACGGGGTTCGCGCCAAGCGGAGCAGCACCCTCAAGGTGAAAGTCCCGGCGGGGGTCAAAGACGGCCAGGTCATCCGCCTTCGCGGGCAAGGAGCGCCGGGGCTTCGCGGGGGTCAAACCGGCGATCTGCGCATCACCGTCGCCGTCGAGCCTCATCGCTACTTCGAACGGGACGGTCGCGATCTGCGGCTGGACGTGCCGGTGACCGTACCCGAGGCGCTTCTCGGCGCGCAGGTGGAGATCCCGACCCTCGACGGGCCGGTAAAGCTCAAGGTGCCCGCCGGCGCGCAGAACGGGGCCCAGCTCCGGCTGAAGGGCAAAGGGATCGGACCTGAGGGTGACCGCGGCGACCTGTACGCGCGGTTGGTGGTCCGGCTCCCGGACCCGAAGCGGGATCCGGACGCCGCGAGCGCCATCGCCGAGCAGCTTCAGCCCCTTTATGACGGCGACGTGCGCGAGGCGTGGGGCTAGGTCATGCTGCGACGATGGACGCAGCGCATGTGGGCGCGGTACCGGCTCGGGCGGCGGGTCGACATATGGTACCACCCGGAGTATGCACCGGCCGCCCTCGCGGAGACCGCGCGGGGCTCGTCGATCGAGGTCCACCGCGGCCGGCGGATCCTCGATTCGCTTCGTCGCGACGGTTTGGTGCCTCGGTGGCGGGTTCGTCGCCCCCGCCCGGCGTCCGTCGCCGAGCTCCTGCGGTTTCATACTCTGGCCTACCTGGAGTCGACCAACGAGCCCGAGAACGTGGCGCGAGTGTTCGGGTTCGAGCCCTCCGATGTCGACGCCGAAGCGGTGGTTCGCGCTTCCTTACGGACCACGGGGGGGACCATCGCTGCCGCGCGGGACGTGGTGTCGCGCCCGGGCAAGGTCGCGTTCAACCTGGGTGGCGGCTACCACCACGCGCAATCGGACCTCGGCGCGGGCTTTTGTGTTCACAACGACGTGGCGGTGGCCATCGCCAACCTCCGCAACGATGGTTTCGGCGGTCGGGTCTTGATCATCGACCTCGACTATCACCAGGGTGACGGCTTCATCGATTCGTTCGATCAGGATCCGACCGTGCTCGTCTATTCGATACACGGCTCGGTCTGGTCACATACGGAGAGCCACCACCAGCAGTACCATCTCGAGGGCCGGGTCGGCGATCGGCGGTACATGACCGCCCTTCGGCAGACGCTCCCGGCCGCGTTCGCTCATCGGCCGGAGCTGGTCTTCTACCTCGCGGGCAACGATGTCATGGCCGGTGACGCGCTCGGGACGTTCGGCCTCACGCTGCAAGGGGTGTTGGACCGAGATCGATACGTCCTCGACTGGCTGCGCCAGCACAACGTGCCCGCCGTCGTCATGTTGGCCGGGGGCTACAGCCGCGACGCGTGGCGAGCGAGCTACGCGATGATCCGGTACGCGTTAACCGACGACCCGAGGGTACCGCACGCCGAGTCGCCGAACCTTCGGGAGCGTTTCACCGAGATCGCGGCTCAGCTCGACCCCGTCGAATTACAGCAGGAAGGCGGCGACGACCCTTTCCGGATCACCGAGGCGGACCTGATGGGCTCGCTGTTCGGGCCGTCGAGGAGCGACCGGCTGCTCGACTTCTACTCGGCTCACGGCGTCGAGCTGGCGCTGGAGCGATACGGCCTCATCGATGCCCTTCGTGCCCGTGGTTTCGCTTCGCCTCGCCTGACCATAGACACCGCGGATCGAAGCCATCAGGTGATCCGAGTGTACGGAGCGCGTCGGGGCTCAGCGGAGGTCCTCCTCATCGAGCTGGTGATGCGCCGGTGGTGGATGCCGGATCCGACGGCCTCGAATCGTCAGATCGAGGTGCTGAGCCTGGAGTGGCTGCTGATGCAGGACCCCACGCGAAGCTTCTCTTTGGCCCGGATGCCGTTGCCGGGGCAAGCCCACCCCGGATTGGGGGTCGCGTTCCAGATGCAGGAGGTTCTCATCCAGGCGTCTCGGCGCCTCGGACTGCACGGCTGGGTCAACCAACCCGCATACTTCCACACCGCGGCGGGGATCGCGGAGGCGCTGTTCGTCAACCCGAAGAAGGAGGGGGTGTTCCGTGCTCTCAAACGGGACATTGCCGCTTCGCCGGACGACGTGAGCCGCGCCATCGACGAGGGCCGAGTTCGATGGGGCGATGGCGAGACGTTCGAGTGGAAGCCGGGCCTGAGGATGCTGCCGGTGAGCGAAAAGATGATCGCCTGGTTTTCGGGCGAGACCTATGCGGACGAAGTACAGGCGGCGGAAGACGCCGCCCGCGGTCGCGGACTGCACCTGGAACCGGCCCCGTCGCCTGCCGTCGCGTCCTAGTCCCGTGGAAATGAAGTTCTCAGCAGATAACGTCATTTCCACGAGACGTGAGCGAAGCGAAGCGAAGCGATCAGGGGACTAGTCCCCTGTAAACGAAATACGCAGCAGGTTTAACGTGTTCGACTCGCATGGGTAGACGCGGACCGAAATTGGCAAGCCTGGACGTTACG
>JANQQN010000551.1 GCA_028289325.1 Myxococcota bacterium
GGGGCTCCAGCAAGCGTCCGATGACCATCGGATCGGCGGGGAACATCTCTCCGACCAGCGCGACCGCCGGTCGCGCGTCGCGACCGCCACGGGGAGCAGCGACCGGTCCCTGCTCCGCCTCCTGACGGGCGTAGGCCAACATCGCGCCCGCGAGGACGTCTTTGGCCTCGGCGTGGGTCGGCACCCCGAAGCCAGGAACGTCGATCCCGATGATGCGAACGCCGTTGATGGTCTTCGGTAGGAGCCGAAGCGGAACCCCAGATGCGGTGGGGACACAGAGATTGGTCACCACCACCGCGTCGTACTTTTCGGGATCGGCCAGCTCGTGGACAGCGTCTCGAATATCCTCGAAGAGCTTCCCGGTCACGAGCGTCTCCGAATCGAAAGGCACGTAGCCCACGGTTCGCCGAGCCCCGTAGAAGTGTGACGTAAACGTCAGGCCATACACGCAGCACGCAGAGCCGGACAGAATCGTCGCCGTGCGGCGCATTCGCAGACCCACGCGAAGCGATCCGAAGGCCGGACACATACTCTGGGGCTGGTCGTGAGGACCGACGGGATAGTCTTCGGCGTATCGGTCGAGGATATTCTTCTTCCCCGCTGCGGCCGCAGCCGCGCGCAGCTCATCCTTACCCACGTGGCATACGACGCCGTCCGTGTTCGGGGTGGTTTGACTGGCGGATTTCGACTCGCTCATACGCCCCTCATCAAACGTCGTCGTAGATGATCTCGAGCGACCGCTTCTTCTTCTTACCGCCGGCGCAGAGATCCTCGAGAGTAGCGGGCTCCAGCACGACATCCCGCCCGACCTCCTCGCCCTTGAACAGGCCGAGCAGACCGTCTTCATCGAGCGGATGAGGGTGCAGCGGAGGCGCGGTGGCCACGTTGGTCGCCAACTCGTCGAACAGCGGAGCCCACTCGCTGCCCGGCTTACCGATGATCTCGTAGTTAGCGCTCTTGCGGCGAATGTCGTCATGCTGCGGAATCGCGGCCAGAACGGGAATGCCGACCGATTCGGCGAACGCGTGTGCTTCTCCGGTACCGTCGTCCTTGTTGACGACCATCCCCGCCACACCGACGTGACCGCCCAGCTTTCGGAAGTACTGCGTCGCCGAGCAAACGTTGTTCGCTACGTAGAGGGACTGAAGGTCGTTTGAACCGACAACGATGACCTTCTGGCACATGTCTCGGGCGATCGGCAGGCCGAACCCGCCGCACACCACGTCGCCCAAGAAGTCGAGCAAGACGTAGTCGAACTCCCAGTCGTTGAAGCCGAGCTTCTCGAGGGTCTCGAACCCGTGGATGATCCCTCGACCGCCGCACCCGCGCCCGACCTCGGGTCCGCCGAGCTCCATCGCGAATACTCCGTCGCGCTTGAAGCAAACGTCGCTGATCTCTACCTGATCGCCGGCGAGCTTCTTCTTCGACGACGTATCGATGATCGTTGGACAGGCTCGTCCACCGAACAGAAGAGATGTGGTGTCGCTCTTGGGATCGCAGCCGATCAGGAGCACCTTCTGACCGCGTTGGGCCATCATGTACGACAGATTGGCGAGGGTGAAGCTCTTGCCGATCCCGCCTTTTCCGTAGATCGCAATGATCTCGGTCTTCTTGGTCGGGGCCGCGGTGGACGGCGGCTCGATCTCGACGGCCGCTTCCGCGCGCAAGGCGTCCGTCATCTGGACCAATGGATTCGTCGACGCGACGGGCGGTGAAATGGGCGTGGTCATGACGTTTGTCTCCAATCGAGCAGCATCTTGAGGCAGGTGGGGTCATCGAAGGCGGTGGTGTACGCCTCGGTCGGCGCGGCCGATGACCCGCGGATCTCGTGTCGATGGGTGATCAATCCATCCAGCCCGAGTCGTCCCCCGCCGATCAGATCGACGACCGCAGCGAGGTCTTCCGGCCCCCACTCCGCAGCGACTCGAAATCGGGCCTCCTTCATGAAGGCGGCAGGAAAGGCAAAAGACAGTCGCTCGCTGTAAAAGCCAGCGAGGGTCACCTCGCCGCCTTTTGCGAGCCGGGCGATCAGGGTGTCGAGCAAGCCCGCATCGCCGCTCACGTCGTAGATCGATCCGAAGGTGCTTCGGTCGTCCTCCGACGGGACGACGACGTCGTATCCGACCGCGCCGGACATCCGAGCCGGATGCTTCTCCCACACCACCGGCTGACCGCCCAACGCGACGGCCAAGCGAGCCAACAGCCGCCCCAGGACCCCGTGGCCCACGATCAGCTCCGGCGGCGATCCTCCAGCGACGGCGTGATAGGCGGTCGCGGCCAGCGCGAGCAACACACCTTGCTCCCCGAGATGGTCATCGATCGCCGTCACCCGCGCTGCCGGCACGACGAGACGCGATGCGGCGCCTCCGAACAGCCCGCGAACGTCACCGAAGCATCGCGCTCCGGGCACGAAGACCCGCTGGCCCGCCTTGAATACACCCGCCTTGTCCGCGGTCACTACCCGGCCGACCGACTCGTACCCCGGCACGAGCGGATAACCGAGCCCCGGAAATGGCGGCATCCGGCCGGTAAACAACAGCCGTTCCGTCCCCGTACTGATCCCGCTCCATTCAATATCGACAACGAGGTCGTCGTCGGTCGGAGACGATAGAGGAAGCCGAGCGACGGTCAGCTGCTCCGGCTTTTCCAGAATGACGGCGAGGGCATCCATTGACCTCGTGTCAGTCTAGCTTTACGCCAGAATATGTCAAACGGTATTCACACCAAACCGCGTCGCATTAGCTTGACACCCGCGCGGTCATAACCCGGGTTAGCAACGGCTGATTCGTTGCAATTACGCGCGGTTGCTCGAAACCGGCAGCCTCCACGAGACGAGCAAGATCCGCCGTTGTCCTAGGGCGTCCGCTGCCCATCGCCATTAAATAAAACCCGAAGTAGGCATCACCCATGGCCTCCGCACCGCGGGTACCGGACATGGGCTCGGCCAACAGCAAGGTGCCGCCGCGAGGCAGCGCGCGTCGCGCCGAGGAGAGGATCGTGTGCGCTTCGTCATCGTTGTGATCATGGACGATCCGAACCAGCGATACGATGTCGCAGCCCTCGGGAAGCGAGTCCTTGAATAGATCCCCGCCCACGACTTGCACCCGTTCCGACAAACCGAGCTGGTCGAGCTGTCGCTGCGCCCGGCGGGCCACCGGCGGCAGATCGAACAGTACGAGCTCGAGATCCGGAGCTCGCTGGGCGACCGCGGCGATGAAGGCCCCCTGTCCGCCCCCCGCGTCGAGCAGCCGACGGTGACGATGGATCGGGTACGCGGACAGAACCTCATTGGCGATCATCGACTGCGACGCGGCCATGAGGTCCGAGTATTCTGCAACCTGGTCTTCGGTGAGCAAGCTCGGCTGCGCCGACCGTGCGTAGGCCCAGAACCGGCCGAGCTCGGTGCTCGTCTTCTCACCTCGAAGCAGGCCCACAGGATCGGTGAGGTCGCGATATAGCATCGCGTGGTGCTCGATCATCTTGGCCACGCCCGGATTGCCGAGAAGGGCCGCACCGTGCTCACCCAAACCGATTCGTTCGTCGTCGATCCGGGCCGTGAGATGCAGCGCCGTGGCCGCATCGATGAGTCGACGGGTCGATTCCAGAGGCAGCTGGAGCGCCGTGGAGAGCTCGCCGAGGGTCATCGGCGCCCGGGCCAGGTGATCGAACAGCTTCAGCTCCACGCAGGCGTACAGAACCTGTGAGTAGACGAAGCCCGCACACAGGTCGAACAGTCGACCCGCGCTATGACGAGCGAAGGGACGCGTGAGGGGGAACGAAGCGGACCATCGCTGGAATCGACCGTCGCTCACCCAACGGGTCCAGAGTCGATTCCATCGCTCGGACCAAGACTTAGCGACCGACCGTCGCTGAAGGGTTCCGCGGTTCGGAGACGTTACGGTTGGCTCACGCGGCACTTTCACGGAGTTCTTTTGGCACCAGACGTTTCGCCTGTAAAAGAACAAGTTCACGGAGGCCGGGGGCCCCCTTGCAGCTCGGGATGGAGTCGACGGCGTCTTGGAGCAGCCGCTGCAAACGACTGAGCGCGCCTTCCATGCCGAGCTCGGCCACGGCGTTCGGGCGCAGCCACTGGGCGTCCTGGAGAACGGGCTTGCCGATCTCATCAGGATCGGCGGCGACATCCCGGATGTCGTCCGCGACCTGATAGGCCTCCCCGAGCTTCTCTCCCAATCCTCGCCACGGCGCGGGATCCGCCCCCGCCGAGATCGCCCCGGTGACCGTCGCCGCGGTGAACAGCGCACCGGTCTTGGCCCGGTGGTAGTCCTCCAGGATCACTTGGTCTTCGAGCTCCCAGCCCTGCCCCGCCACGAGGCCCCCCGGGGCCCCCACGGCGCGTCCCACCGCCACCGTGAGCGGTCCCAACCGGAGCGGCTGAGCCGCCGAGGCCCGTGCCAACGTCTCAAAGGCCATGATGATCAGGGCGTCTCCGGTCAGCAGCGCGGTCGCTTCGCCGAACGCTGCGTGTACCGAGGGCCGCCCGCGGCGGGTCTCAGCATCGTCGAAACACGGTAGATCGTCGTGGACGAGCGACGCGCAGTGAAGAAGCTCGATGGCCACCGCTGACGCGTCGGAGACCGTGGGCGCGTCGTCGCCGCAAGCGGCGGCTACGGCCAAGCAGAGCTGAGGACGTACGCGCGCGCCTCCGGGAAACACGGCGTGATGGATCGCTCGTGCGAGCTTTGGAGGCGTTCCCGGAGCGTCGGTCCGAGCGACTGCGCTCATCAGGGCCTGCTCAATCCGGTCCTTGGTCTTCAATGAATTGCCCCTCTCCGCGCCTTCGACGCCTTCCGATGGATGGACGCCGACGCCCTACCGAGCGTCACTTCAGCGTGACACTCGACATGTCCATCATGATGGACACTCCTCATCCATGAGTCAATCGGTGGGTGGCGGGGGAAGCGCCGTCTCCCCCGCTTCCGTCGCCGCCGCAATGATGATCTCTGCCGTTCTTCGGGGCGCCTCCTCGTGCGAGAGGTGGCCAACGTCGGGCATCACGACCGCTCGGGCACCCCGCAACCGGCCCGCGAGATGTAGGGCGTGGGCCGGCGGCACCGCTGTGTCTCGCGCCCCGGCGATGAGCAGCAGGTCGCAGGGCAGCCGGTCGAGATCCGATTCCAGGGAAACCAGGTTCCACCGGGCCATCATCGCCATCGCCGCTTCCGTGTGGCCCGACCGCAGAACCAGTCGCTGGTAGAGCCGAAGCCCCTCCTCGTCCACCCGAGAGCCAGTCTGCTCTATCAGCTGCCGGATGGCGTCCGGATCCCCTGCAAGCCTCGCGGCCATGGACGCCGCGAACGGACTGAACACCGCTATCAGGCGGGCCGCGCCCTCGTAGATCCCGGCCATCGGGCCCTGAAATGGGCGTAAGGCCCCGTTGATGCTCACGATCAACCGCGGCGCGATCTGGTGAGCGAGCGCCATTCGGCAGAGGATGGCCGCCCCGACGGAATGGCCGACCACCACCGCCGGCGAGATGCCCTCACTCTCCAGCAGCTCCGCGAGCGCATTCGCGATGCCGGGCAGGGTCATCCGGGACACCGCCGGCGCTTCGGTAAAGCCGTGGCCCGGCAGGTCGACGCTGAACACCGAAAAGCGCTCCGACAGCGCCGGCGCCAAACCGCGGAAGGAATGCGTCGACGCCCCGAGCCCATGCACGGCGAGCAGGGTTGGCCCTTGGCCCATCCGCTGGACATGCCATCGGATCGCGCTCGCACGGACGAAGTCGCTGTGGTCGCGATGCGGCCAGTCGTCGCCGTCCCGATCCCAATCTGGCGCGCCGCGGACGCTGGCGCCCCGGCGACTCACGCCGCCCCTCCGGGCCCCGCCTGCTGCACCCACGCCGCGATGGTGCCCTCATCGGCATAGGGCAGGTGTAGGTAGTGGGCAGCCATCGCGTCGGCCACCGTTCGGGCATCGTTTCTTGGCCGGGGCGCGGTATCCACGAAGAGGACGGGCACTTCGACCTCCCGGACCATCTGCGCCGCGTGGATGGCGTCAGCGGCCGCAGCCTTTCGATCCGGGGTGCCATCGCGGGCGATATTGGCGCGGCCGTCGGTCATCACCACCACCAGCGGCGACTGCCCCCGGCGCCGGGCGTCTTCGGCCAAGGCACGGGCGGCGTCGATCCCGGTGGCCAACGGGGTTGTCCCCCCGCCCGCCATCGCGGCCAAGCAGCGTTTGGCTCGGACGAGGGATCGGGTGGGGGGCAGCAGAAGATCCGCATCGACCCCACGAAACGCGACCAGCGCGACGTGGTCGCGACGCACGTAACAGTCGGCGAGCACCTGCTCCACCGCGCCCTTCGCTTCCGCCATCCTCCTCAAGGCCGCGGATCCTGATGCGTCCACCGCGAAGATGGTGAGCGTCTCGGTCCGTCGCTTAAAACGGGTGATTCGAAAGTCGTCCTGACGAACCTCGATCCGGCCATCGCCGTTCGAGCGTCGCAGGGCCTGCCACGGGGCCGCCGCGCGGAGAGTAGCGACGACATCGAGGCGACCGCCGCGCCGAGGATGGCCGCGCCGGACGCCGGCCGGACGACCCCGACGGACGCTGACCGCCAGCGCCCCCGCCGATCCGTCGGTGGAGGATCGAGATGTGCGCGCGGCCAGGGCCAGCTGAGCCAGAAGCCCGGCCGGCAACGCCGCCTTCGCCGCCTCGACGATCAGGTCTTCGAGAGGGCCTTTGGGCTCCTCTTGATCGTCGGAGGAAGCGTCGTCGGGGGGCGTATCGTCCGGCGGGGGCGGAGGCGGAGGCGGCTCGACG